>JBDSPC010000454.1:0-5079 GCA_039914485.1 Nocardioides sp. | reverse complement strand
GCGCACGAGGAGAGCACCGGCCCCGAGCTGCTCGCCGACCTGCCCGAGATCACCCACTTCGTGGCCGGCCTCGGCACCACCGGCACCCTGATGGGCGTCTCCCGGTTCTTCCGCAAGACCAAGCCCGAGGTCAGGATCGTCGCCGCCGAGCCCCGCTACGGCGAGCTCGTCTACGGCCTGCGCAACCTTGACGAGGGCTTCGTGCCGGAGCTGTACGACGCAACGCTGATCGACTCGCGCTTCTCGGTCGGCCCGCGCGACGCCGTACG
This sequence comes from Nocardioides sp., assembly GCA_039914485.1. GTDB lineage: Bacteria > Actinomycetota > Actinomycetes > Propionibacteriales > Nocardioidaceae > Nocardioides. The sequence goes on along the minus strand of JBDSPC010000454.1, from coordinate 4,810 downwards.
CCGCGTGCGTGAGCTGCTCGAGCTCGAGGGCATCTTCGCCGGCATCTCGACCGGAGCGATCCTGCACGCCGCGCTCGGCCAGGCCGCCAAGGCGGTCAAGGCGGGGGAGCGCGCCGACATCGCGTTCGTCGTGTGCGACGGCGGCTGGAAGTACCTCTCCACCGGTGCCTACGAGGGCACCGTCGACGAGGCGGAAGACCGGCTCGACGGCCAGCTCTGGGCCTAGTGTGAGGCGCGTGTACCGCGCCCTCCTGCTTGCGATCCTGCTCGTCCTCGTGGGTCCCCCCGCGACGGCCGGTGGCGAGCTGCCGCCCCTGACCAACACCGGGGCGCCATCGATCAGCGGCACGGCGAGGGAGGGCGAGGTCCTCCGCGCCCATCCCGGACGCTGGACGCCGCAGCGGGCCGAGACGCGCTATCGCTGGCTCCGCGGCGGAGAGCCCGTCGCCCGTGCTCGCGAGCGGTCGTATCGCCTCACCGCGCTCGACGTCGGGACGCACGTCTCGGTGGAGGTTCGGGTCCGCGCGGACGGCTACGCGTGGACCGCGGCGGTCTCGGAGACCACGTCGAGGATCGACTACCGCACCCCGGTCCGACGGACCGTCACCTACGACGTGACCACCCGAGGCCGGATCACCACCAGCGTCGCCACCTTCAAGCGCCAGGCGCAGGAGACGTACGGCGATGCGCGCGGCTGGCGAGCGGGCGGGATCGCCTTCCGGCAGGTCGGGAGGGGCGGCGACTTCACCCTCGTCCTCGCCGAGGCGTCGACCCTGCCGTCCTTCGGCGCCGAGTGCTCGACGTACTGGTCATGTCGGGTTGGCCGGTTCGTGGTGATCAACCAGGACCGCTGGAAGTTCGCGTCACCGGCGTGGAACCAGGCACGGGCCGGGCTGCGCGACTATCGCCACCTCGTGGTCAACCACGAGACCGGTCACTGGCTCGGACACGGCCACGCCGGTTGTCCCGGTGCCGGTCGGCCGGCGCCGGTGATGATGCAGCAGTCGAAGGGGCTCGACGGCTGCCGGTTCAACCCGTGGCCGACACCGGCTGAGCGGTGAGCACCGTCAGGTCCTGAACGACGTCGTGCTCGCTGTCGGGCACGGCGGTCAGCTCGAGCAGGTCGAGCGCGAGGTTGGCCACGTCACCGTTGCGGATCGGCGCATCGGCGTACGTCGTCTGCGCGCGCCCGGGATTGCTGAACGTCGGGTTCATCGCGTAGATGTCGCCGCGCCTGACGTCGGGACCCCAGACCATGAAGGGGATCGTGTAGTTGGCCGGCCGGTTCGGAGCGCGGTGGCTGGCGCCGCGGCCGCCGTGGTCGGCAGTCAGGATGATCGCGGTGTGGCCGGTCAGGGTCGGCGACGAGTTGATCGCGCGGACCACCTTGCCGACCAGCCGATCGGTCACGGTGACTGCCTTGAGGTAGGCCGGGCCCATGAACCCCTTGGCGTGACCGGCGACGTCGGGGGCCGAGAGGTGCAGGAAGCGGAAGCTGCGCGTCTGGTTGTTCAGGTCGCCCAGGAAGTTCGCGACCAGTGCCTTGTTGTCCTCGACGATCACGTCCGTGTCGATCGCGTCGGGCCACGAGCGCTCCCAGAGCGAGAACTTCGTCTTGCTGGCGAAGACGGCGGTGCCGCCGCCGGCGTCGTGGACCACGTTGAAGACTGACGACACGTCGTGCCCGGCGGCGGCCTGGACAGTCGCCGGCGTGCGCCGGTCGTCGTTCCAGGTCACGCCGTGCCCGCCGGTCGCGGCCTCGATCCGGCGGCCGGTGACCATGCCGGTGTGGTTGGGCAGGGTGTCGGTGAGCTCGAGCTCGGTGCGCGCGTTGAGCGTCGTCGCGCCCTGGCGGATCAGCTTGTTGAGCGTCGGCGCGCCGCGCCGGCCGAGCTTCCTGATCGCATTGGGGTTGAGGCCGTCGATGGAGATGGCGATCACCGAGTCGATCGGGCCGACCGTGTCGAGGCGTCGCTCGGCCGTGGGCCGCCCCGCGTCGGGGACGTCGCTCGCGGCAGCGCAGGCGATGCCGCCCGAGAGCGCGACGGTCATGGTGGCCAGGACGACTCCGAGACGATGCATGCGCCAACCCTAAGCGGGCGGTACGCCGCAGCCCGGCAGGCGGGTGCTCAGCTCGTGGTTCGCCAAGCAGTTCCTTTTGAGGATTCCGTCAGCCCGCCGACCCGAGGACAGTCGAGGAGGTCGACCCTCTGGACGGAGAAACCCGTGATCCGCTTCAACGTGAACATCAGGGCAGCCCACCTCGCGGTGCTCATGGCGATCGTGGTCAGTGTGAGCACCGCGCTCGTGTGGGCGCCCGTCGCCGATGCCACGACGAAGCCGCCCGGGCAGACGACGACAGTCGAGGTGTACGACGACTTCGGCATGTCCGGCTACTCCCTGGCGAACTACCAGCAGAAGTGGTCGAACCCCTACGGCCCGGGCGAAATGGCGCTGAGCGACACCCGCTCGTTCGCGAAGGGTTCGTTCAAGGTCTCTGCGGTGCCGTTCCGGACGGGAGCAGACTTCAGCGTCTTCGACCACTTGAAGTACATCGCGATCAGCAACAAGGCCTTCCAAGTGCCCGCAACGGGCTCGGTGGAGATCAGTTCCACGATCAAGGCATCCACCCCTGGCACCCAACCGGGGCGGGTCATCCACGGCAACTACGTCATGAGTGGCGCCCCTTACGCCCAGCCCACGCTGGAGGGTCAGCAGGCCGGCGTGGTGATGAACGTCATCGACTTCAGCACCGGCCAGCTCTTCGACTGGTTCGTCTCCGGAAGCACGGCCTTCGCGCTCATCGAGCGCCTGCCTTCCTCGGTGACAGGCAACGCCCCCGAGGGCTCACCCGACTACGTCGGCCGCGAGAAGATGTACACCCAGATCATCAAGCAGATCCCGAGCTCCCCTGGTGCGCACACCGTCTCCATCCGCATCAACCGCAGTCCGTCCGGAGGCTCGGTGGACTACCTCTTCGACGGCAAGCTGGTCGCCCACGTCGACAGCGTCGGCATCCCCCTGGATGTCCAGGGCGTGCCCTACAGCGGCATCTACCCGTCCCTCGGTGCAGGTGAGGATCTCGTCGGCAAGGTCAACAGTGTCGTGATCGGTCACGGGCTGTTCAGCCTGCTTGACGCGTTCCCCTTCCAGCATCCCGAGGCGCCTGAGCTCGCGGTGAGCATCCCGCTCTCCGAGCGGCTGTTCGGCCAAGGCGCCACAGGGACCTTCGATGACTTCAGGGTGAAGACCATCGGCCGCTGACCTTCGGGACGTCGACGTCAGGCCAGCGCCGTGCGGATCGCCTCGGCCAGCGTCGTCGTGGGACGACCGATCAGCCGGGACAGGTCGCCCGAGTCGGCCAGCAGCTCGCCGCGCGCCAGCGCCAGGTCGCAGTCGGCCAGGATGTCGGCGTACTGCTCGGGCAGGCCGGCGCCGACCAGTGCGGCACTGAGCTCCGCGGCGGGCAGGTCCTGGTAGGCAACGGGTCGGCCGGACTCGGCGGCCAGCGCTGCGGCGTACTCCTCGAGGGTGAAGGCGACATCGCCGCCGAGCTCATACACGCGACCGGCCTGGTCGTCGGAGACCAGGGCGGCAGCCGCCGCGGCCGCGAAGTCGGCGCGCGTGGCGGCACTGACCCGGCCCTCGCCGGCCGCCCCGAGCACGACACCGTGCTCGAGCGCGGTGGCGGCCTGCGCGGTGTAGTTCTCGAAGTACCACGAGTTGCGCAGGAGCACGACGGGCAGCCCGGAGGCGGTCAACAGCTCTTCCGTCGCTCGGTGCTCGCCCGCCAGGATCATCTGCGCCGTGTCGGCCCGGACCAAGCTGGTGTAGCCGAGGAGCTCGACGCCCGCGTCGCGCGCAGCGTCGATGACGTTGGCGTGCTGGGCGACCCGCTCGCCGACGGCGCTGGACGACACGAGCAGGGCGCGGTCGACGCCGGCGAAGGCGTCCTTGAGCGAGGCCGGGTCCGTGTAGTCGGCCGGTCGCGTGAGGACGCCGAGGGCGGCCAGGTCGGCGATGTTGTCGGTGTCGCGCGCGGTCGCGACGACGTCGGCGGCCGCCACGCCCTGCTCGAGGAGGGCCTGCACGGTGAGACGGCCGAGCTGGCCGCTGGCGCCGGTGACGAGGTAGGTGGTCATGTCGTGTCCTGTTCGTTGGAGGGCCTGTCGTCCGGCCCAACGAAGGGGATCTCCACTAACTTCCCATCGGGTAGTACCCACTTTGAAGTAAGGTACGCACATGTTGGTAAGTGGTGACCTCCGCGAGCTCTATCCCGACGGCGTCTTCCCGGCGGCCTGCCACAGCCGGGTGCTGCTCGACCACGTGATGAGCAAGTGGGGCGTGCTCGTCCTGCTCGCGCTCTCCGAGGGCGAGCCGCTGCGCTGGAGCGAGCTGCGTCGGCGCGCCGAGGGGGTCAGCGAGAAGATGCTCGCCCAGACCCTGCGCACGCTCGCGGCCGACGGGTTGGTCCACCGCGACGCCCGTCCCGTCGTGCCGCCCCACGTGGAGTACTCCCTCACCGAGCCGGGCGAGCAGCTGGCCGCGCTCCTCGTCCCGTTGATGCAGTGGGTCGCCGGGCACGCCGGGGACCGTCCGACGTCATGACGTGTGACCGGACCGACGCGGCCGACCGCGTGCCTTTCGCCCCGCGCAGCACTAGCCTTGCCCAGTGCCCTCCCTCTCCCGCGAAGCCCCGATCGGGATCTTCGACTCCGGCTTCGGCGGGCTGACAGTGGCGCGGTCGGTCATCGACCAGCTGCCGCACGAATCCATCCGCTACGTCGGCGACACCGCACGCCAGCCGTAC
>JBDSPC010000425.1:0-22782 GCA_039914485.1 Nocardioides sp. | reverse complement strand
ACCGCGTCGGCGATGTCCTGGGTCAGCGACCGGCGCTCACGGGCGGTCAGCACATGCCCGACGGTCTGGGCCAGCCCGGCGATATCGGAGGTGAGCGCCGCGTCGAACGGCAGGTGCCAGCTCGCGTGGTCGCCGACGAGGTTGACCACGGGGCTGTTCGCACGTCGCGCGTTGTGGAGGTTGGCCAAGCCGTTCGCCAGGCCAGGACCGAGGTGGAGCAGCGTGAGTGCGGGCTTGCCCGCCATCCGGGCATAGCCGTCGGCCGCTCCGGTGCAGACGTTCTCGTGGAGCCCCAGGACCGAGCGGATGCCCGGTACGGCGTCCAGGGCGGTGACGACCGGCATCTCCGTGGTCCCGGGGTTGGCGAAGCACACCTCCAGACCCGCGGCCGAGGCGGCTCTCACGAGGGCGCCGGCGCCGGTCATCTCGGTCAGCTGCTGGGTAGTCACAGACATCGAACTCCGTACGATTATCGTGCATCTAGGACGTATAACGGAACGCTAGCACGCGCGACGAAAGAGCGAAACCCCTTGCTGAGGCCACGGGCCCGGATCTCCGGGCCACTGTCATCGGCTCAGCTGGAGAGATGGGTGGCGAACTTGGCCAGGAGGAGGGTGGCGGCGAACGCGCCGGCGAACACCAGCCAGGGCGCTTGCCGCGCGGGTGCCTCCAGCAGGTCGACACAGGTCCGGAAGACCACGTGCAGGAGCAGTCCCGACAGCATCGACATGCCCACGGCCACGGCGCTGTGCGGCACTGCGAAAGCGTGGCCCGCCGCGACGCCAGCAAGTGGGGCGACAGCATTCAGGGTCAGCCAGCTGACCCGGCGTCCAGCCGGGACCAGGAGTGCGAGCCTGCCGGCAGGCCCCGCTTCGGCGGTCCTCAGGTACATGGCGAGGTCGAAGCCCTCGACAGACTTGTGTATGGCCATCCCGAGGAGGGCCGGCACTCCGAGCACGACGTTGACGCCCGCGCCAGCGCCGACCACGACACCTTCCACCAGGCCGTGCACGGACAGGAGCGCCGGAGTGGCGTCAGGCACTGCGTGGCGGTGGCTGGCGCGCGACACTCCGACCAGGCCGAACGTGCCCCACACGAGAACCACCACGAGCCACAGCGCTATCCCTTCCTCGCGTGCGCCCGCCAGCGCCTCCGGTATCAGGTCGACCACCAGGATCGCGAGGATGCCGCCCCCCGCCGCCGCCCGTGCGCGCTGGATGGCGACGGGGATCCGTCCCGCAGTCAGGGCGACGGCGAGGGCGAAGCAGCCCACGGCGGCCAGGGCGGGGACGTAGGCGACCTGCGTGGGCCATGCCGTCATTCGGCGGCCGTCTGCGCGCCGGACCAGGGCACCGGGACGCTCAGCCGGGGTGGCAGTGTGCGCCGCCGTGGGCGGCCGGGGGCGGCACGTCCAGGGACGGGTTGCGGTCGAAGAACCCCATCGGTTTGAGCGTGAAGCCGACGTACTCGCAAGGCATGATGGGCCAGTCCTCCGGTCGAGGAAGGTGCGAGGTGCCGAAGGTGTGCCACAGCACGACGTCGGCGTTCTCCAGGGGTCGGTCCTGTGCGACCCAGTGACCGATGCCGTCGCCCGCGTGCTGGTTGGGGTAGTCGCCCGCCGCGTGCATCTCCTTCGCGTCATAGCGCGTGACCCAGAGGTGGGCGCGCGCGAACTCGGCGCGCCGCGCCAGATCGCTCTCGGGGGCGGCGAGAAGTGTCGGGCCGTTGAACGGGACGAGCTTGTAGCCGACCGGTTCGCCGAAACGGTTCTTCGAGTCCGGGTTGACGACCTTCCAGGTGCGGGCCGTCGCCGGATTGCACATCCGCCGGGAGTCGCGTTCACTCAGGATCGGCGACTTCGCCGCGACGATGGCGTTTCCGTGTGGGTTGCCCGGCCCCATTGGCAGACCGACCGCGTCGACCTCGATGACGGTGTTGTCGGGGCCGTCGACCTCGAAGTCGAGGCGCATGTTGAACAGGTGCTGGTGGTTCGGTGCGTCGAGCTGGGGTGCCACCAGGGCGCCGTACTCCGGCACCTCACCGGGTGCGATCGCACGGGTCTGGACGATGCCGGTGAGCTTGGCCTCGAACTGGATCGTCCCGTCGAGGTAGAGATACCAGAAGAATCCGTACTCGTAGTTGCCGATCGTGTGGATGGAGGAGACCACCATCCGTCGCGAACGACGTACCTCCGCCTTGTCGTTGTAACGGAAGTTCCAGTGCTTCCACAGGATTCCGTGGTCCTCTTCGTGCAGACAGATGGCGTTCCTGATCCGCTGGGGCGTGCCGGACTCGTCGGAGAGCACCGCGTCGAGGTATCGGATCTCGCCGAGGCAGTCACACCCGAGCTCGAGGGGGGCGACCGTCTTGCCGAGGTTGTACTCGCCCGCATCGAAGACGTTGCGGAAGTAGAAGTCGTCGCTCGTGTCGCCGTACGGAACGACCATCTCGCTGATGCTGGCGCGGTGCAGGATCGAGCGCCGCCGGCCGTCGTCGAGGTAGCTCACATCGCTGATCACGAGCCCCTCGACCGCATCGATGTGCGCATGCAACCGCCAGCGCTGCCACTCGATCACGTGGCCGTCGAGGGTGAACGAGGGTCCCTCGGGCTGAGTGATCTCGATCGGTAGCAGGTCCTCGCGGAGTGCGCCGACGCTGGCTACGTCGTAGTTGCCGCCCTCGGGAGGCAGCGGGACGACGTCGCCCTCGATGATGGCCGCGACCGAGCGGTCGTCGCAGTCGATGACGAACACGAGGTTTCCTACCGGGCGGGCATAGCCGTTGTCCTCGGGAAACTCCCGGACGTAGGCGCTCGCCCGCATGATCCGGCGGGTGGCATCGACGCCCTCCACCGGAAGCGTTCCGGTCGACCACGGGTCTATCTGGAGCAGGCTGAGATCGGTCACTCCGTGCCTGCGCAGGACCTCGACGCTTGCCGGGTCGCTACGGACGATCTCGTCCAGAGCCTGGATCTCCTCGATCATGATCGCCGGCTGCACGCCGGGCACGTGGGTCCACGACGTGACCTTCGAAGCGGCGAGATCAACCACGGCCTCGTGCGTCTGTGACGAGGCGCGGTCGTAGACGACGAGGAAGGCGGACCGCGACAGCTCCGAGGCGTCGTCGGCGTACGCCCGAACCACGTCCTTCGATGGCAGCTCGAGGCGAACGACCGGGAACCGCAGAGCGTGTCCCGGTGCCCGTTCCTCGCGGATGACCGCGACGGCAAGCGTGATCTCCTCGGCCGACAGTGGGTCATACGGATGGCGGCGGCCGGTGCCGCTCGTGGCGTGGGTCGAGGTGTGGATCACGGTGAACTCCTTGAAGATTGGGCCGAGGACGTGTCAGTGTCGCGCGCCGACACGCCCTGGTTTCAGCGGTTGCGTGCTGTCGGTTCAGTGTGGTCGCGAACGTTGTTTCCGGGGGAGTGCTGGCCGAACCGTCGGCGCTTCAGGGGGCGGACAGGATGTCAGCGGTTTCGACCGCGGGCGCCCTGTTCAGAGCGACGTAGGACCACACGAGACCGAGCAGGAGCCACACACCCAGGGCCCAGGGGACCGTGTTCAGCGGGCTGGGGGCCTTGTACACGGCACCGAACACGGCGCCGAGGGAGACCAGGACGCCGGCCAGGGCTGCGATGACGAGCTTCACGCGGTTGACCTCGTTCCACAGCCCCCGGAGTCCTGCGAGGCTGACGGCCATGTACATCACGGCCAGGCCGGTGCCACCGAACCCGGCCATCCAGCCGAACGCGGGCGCCCATTGCGGCTGGAGGACGCCCGGGATGCCGGTTCCACGCGAGAAGATGCCGTCGGTGATCACGACCAGGACGATCGACACGAAGCTGAACGCCGCGTAGAGGCCGATGGCGCCGATCGGGGTGCGGAACTTCGGGTGGACCGCGCTCAGCGCCAGCGGCAGCCGGCCAGACCGCGCCATGGACATCATCCCGCGGCTGACCGCCACCCCGACCCCGATGCAGACGGCGAGGATGTCGAGGATCACGATCACGGCCATGATGTTGCCGAACCAGGCCGACCCGAACTCCTCGCCCGAGGCGAGGGCCTGGAGCGGGAACCCGCTCTCCTTCCACGCAACCGCGTCGAGCCCGAACCCGACGGCCTGGGAGTAGGACACGACGAGGAAGTAGACCCCGACGATGAGCAGCGAGTAGACGACCGCTCGGGGGACGTCGCGCTTGGGGTTCTCGGTCTCCTCGGCAAGGTTGGCCGCGGACTCGAAGCCGATGAACATGTTGATCCCGTAGAGGATCCCGTAGAGGAGGCCGAGCCCACCGACGGCCCTGGGATTGAACGGCTCCAGGGAGAGGCTGTCGCCGCCAGCACCGCCGCGCAGGATGATCCAGATCGAGAAGCCGAGCACGGCCGCCGCGGACACCAGCACCAGAGCAAGCTGCGCAAGGATCGAGATCTGGACACCGACGACCAGCAGGGCCACGACCCCGACGAGGTAGACAAGAGACAGGACCCACCAGGGGATCGAGACAGAGAGCGCGCTGGCGAGGAAGTCCGAGGTCAGGCCTCCGATCACCAGGAGAGTCGCGGAACTCAGCACGAGCATCGCGCCGTAGTACAACCAGCCCATGACGACTCCTGTCCGAGGACCTGCGCCGTCACAGACGTACTCGTAGACGGAGCCGCAGAGATGGATCCGCTTCGCGTACTGGGCGATGATCCAACCGGCCCCGAAGATGCCCACACCGGCGATCAGGATCGCGACTGGGGTGGCGACGCCTGCCCCGCGACCGGTGGCCGAGAGGCCGACGATCAGGGGAAGCAGTGCCGCTACGGAGAACACCGGTCCCATGAAGCCGAGAGACTGGGCCAGGACGCCTGCCAGCGTGACATGCGCCCGGCCAAGTGATGCTGTGTGCTCGTTAGTCGACATTCAACACTCATCTCGCTCTCAAGCGTGAAGTACGTTAATCGTACATCGCGGACGCTTATTGAACACGTATGGTTCGCCGTACTCCCACCCCGTGTCAAGGGTTTGGGCAAGAATCGGCCGGTCGCAGGCCCGAACGACATCCATCGACCGAGGTGTTCGGACAGGCGCGCGTGGCGACCGACACGGCTGGCCGCCGATGGCGACCGACACTGTTCGCCGATGGCGGAGAGGTCGGCCGTCGGCCCTGGGGGGCCGGAGTCGCAGGACGCCCGGATGGTGGCCCCCCGGGATGCGTCAGGTCGCGGTTTTAGCGGCCTCGGGCGCAGGAGCTCCGGACAGGCGGGATGCCGCCTCCCGGGCGGCGCTCATGACGATCGCCGGGATGCCGGGGTCCTTCACCTTGTCGCCCACGTGGACCACGCCGATCGCCGCGGAGCACCAGTCCGAGACCCGGATGGGAGCGGCGATGCCGACGGCGCCCGGCTGCAGGGCGCCGATCGAGACGGCGAAACCGGTGCGACGTGCCTTTGCCACCTGACTCGGTTCGTCCGACTGGCTGGGGCGACCGGAGAGAATGGCCAGGCCGTCGGCTCCGAGCGTCAGTGGATGGCGAGCGCCCTCGCGCATGGCGAGGTGCATCGCTGATTGCGGCGGCTCCTGCGTCATCAGGACCATGGCCTGATCGCCATCGGCAACAGTGAGGATGGCCGTGCTGTCGGTCGCGCCGCTGAGATCGTGCAGCAGTGGCAGCACCACGCTCTGGAGGCGGGGCTGGAGCTGGCGGGCGATGTCGGCGATGCCGAAGCCTAGGTAGTAGCGGGCTCCCGCCGACGTGGCCAGGTTGTGGGCTTCGAGGGTGCGGAGCAGGCGGTAGACCACGGCGCGGGCGGTCGACAGTCGATCGGCGAGCTCGATCGCGGTCAGGCCGCCCGGGTTCGCGGCCAGCAGTTCGAGCACGCTCAGTCCACGGTCGAGCGTCTGCGAGGTCTCACCGTTCGCCACTGCGCCAACCCCCATGTCCTCAAATGTCACTGCATCCATCCGCACCGCCACCGTGGACGGCTGGGATGGCCGCACTATAGACGCATCGACGCCGGACCCTCACCCACTGCACTTGACGGGGTCTTTGCCCGGTCCTAGTGTACGGCTATCGATCAGATAGGACGTTAATCGCCCATGCCAACATCTCGTGCTGAAGCACTGGACCTCGTCCGTGACATCCCCAGGCAACCCCTGATCAACGGTGAATGGGTCGCCGGCGGCGAAGCGATCCAGGTCGTCGACCCGGCCACGGAACAGAACATCTGCAGCGTTGCCGAGGCCGGCCCCGAAGACGTGGATCGAGCAGTCATCGCCGCGCGTGCAGCACTGGACGGGGGTGAGTGGGGACGGATGGGCGGTGCCGAGCGTGGCCGGCTCCTGAACCGGGCGGCCGACCTGCTCGAGCAGAGCACGGAGGCGTTCGCCTCCGTCGAATCCCTAGACATCGGCAAACCCGGGTTCGAACCCAGGTTCATCGACCTGCCCCAGGCGATCGACACGTTCCGGCACTTCGCCGGCTGGGCTGACAAGATCCACGGCCGCTCCATCCCCACGCCGGGATATATGGGGCGTCCGACGGTCAACTACACCGTGCGCGAGCCGGTTGGAGTCGTCGCCGCGATCACGCCATGGAACTCGCCGACGATGATCGCGGCGTGGAAGGTGGCACCGGCCCTGGCCGCCGGGTGCGCAGTCGTGCTCAAGCCTCCGGAGGACGCTCCTCTGACCTCGTTGATGCTCATGAGGATCCTGCTGCAGGCTGGCTTCCCCGAGGGCTCCGTGAGTGTGCTGCCCGGACGTGGACCGGTCACCGGCCAGGCCCTGATCGACCATCCCGGCGTGGACAAGATCTCCTTCACCGGCAGCCCGGAGATCGGCCACCGAGTGGCGGTGGCAGCAGCCCGCGGCTTCCGCCGTACGACGCTCGAGCTCGGCGGGAAGAGCCCTCAGATCGTCTTCGCAGACGCTGATCTGGACGCGGCCGCGCAGGGGGTCGCCGTCGGGATCTTCGCCAACCAGGGCGAGGTGTGCGCCGCGGGCAGCCGCATCCTGGTGGCCCGTGAGGTCCACGACGAGTTCGTCGAGCGACTCGTGGAGCAGGCAGCCGGCGTCCACGTGGGCGACCCCTTCGACGAGGCGACCACGATGGGCGCGCTGATCAACCAGAAGCAGGCCGACCGCGTCCACGCCTACATCGAGGCCGGCCGGTCCGAAGGCGCCAAGGTGGCCGTCGGCGGCACCCGGCCGGACGGCCCCGGCTACTTCGTGAACCCCACCCTGTTCGTCGGCGCCGACAACTCGATGCGGATCGCACGCGAAGAGATCTTCGGGCCGGTGGCGACCATCATCGCGTTCGACGACGACGCTGACGCCGTGGCGATCGCCAACGACAGCGACTACGGCCTCGCCGCCACGCTGTGGACTTCCGACGTGACACGCGCCCACACCCTCGCCTCACGTATCCGTGCGGGGTCGGTCGCCGTGAACGGCTGGGCCCCCATCGACCCCAGGCTTCCCTGGGGTGGATCGAAGCAGAGCGGTGCCGGCCGCGAGCTCGGCTGGGCAGGCATCGAGGCCAACACCGAGGAGAAGACGATCAGCATCGTCCTCTGATTTTCCCCTGTTCCATCTCGCGGCACCGCCGCGGGCGCCGACACCAACGAAAGGCTCGACTCATGCTGCCCAAGATTCTGGTCGTCTACTACAGCGCCACTGGATCGGTGTATCGACTCGCCGAAGCCGTCGCCGAGGGAGCCCGCGATGCGGGTGCCGAGGTTCGGCTGCGTCAGGTGAGCGAGCTGGCCCCGGAGGCGGCCATCGCCTCCAACCCGGCGTGGGTGCGGCACCGCGAGGAGACGACAGGCGTCGAGGTCGCCACTCTGGACGACCTCGACTGGGCCGACGGCTTCGCGTTCGGAACCCCCTCGCGGTACGGCGCTCCGGCCGCACAGCTCAAGCAGTTCATCGACTCCGCCAGCAGCCTCTGGCACGAGGGAAAGCTTGCTGACAAGGCCGTCACCACCTTCGTGTCGTCAGCCGAGCAGCACGGTGGACAGGAGTCGACGATCCTGTCGCTGACCAACGTCTTCTACCACTGGGGTTCGATCATCGTCCCACTCGGATACACCGACGATGTGGTGTACGCGGCCGGCGGGAACCCCTACGGCACGTCCTGGCCGGCGGGCTTCCCCTCGACGATGCCGGACGACATCACGCTCGACTGCGCGCGCTACCAGGGTGGCCGGCTGGTCCGGTTCAGTCGGGCCCTGGCTGCCGACCGCGCGGCTCTCGCACAGGTCTGAGGAGGACTGTTCCGCAAGCTGCCGGCTGGTCGACGACACCCGAACCCACGGGAAGGTTGGGTTCGGGTGTTCCTCACTTGATCACCGTGCCAGCAGGTCCATGCTGCTCGCCACGTCGGCGTAGCCGTCGGCCAGGGCGGCCATGAAAGCGGCTTGGACCATCGCACCCGGTACGGCGAGGCCGTCGAACTCCAGGTCGGGGGCCGCGCAGCCGTCGTGGACCACGGTGACCTTCATCCCGAGGTCCCGCCGCGGCACGGACGGTGGCGTCCACACACATGCTGCTCATCATCCCGACCACGTGCAGGTGGTCCACTTCCAGTTCTTCGAGCACGTCCGCGAGATCGGTGCCGAGGAAGCCGTTCGGCTCGGTCTTGTCGATCACCGGCTCACTGTCGAGGAGGGCGGATCACAACCCGTCCGACCCGTGCGGCGGGCGTCCGGTCAGCCGCTGGCGGCTTGGGCGGCCAGGTCTGCGCCGATGGCGGCTGCGGTCGCGAGGAGTGGTTCGCGGGCGGCCTCGAGGTCGGCCCGCCCGTCGCTGGTGGCGGTGGACACGTTGAGTGCCGCGACCGCGGCCCCTCCGGGTGTGGTGACGGGTGCGGCGATCGAGGTCAGCCCACGCTCCAGTTCCTGGTCGACGAGCGCCCAACCCTGCTCCCGGACCCGGTCCAGCTCGCGCCGCAGCGCGACCGGGTCGTGGATGGTGCGCGGCGTCAGGGCCCTGAGGTCGGCCCGGTCGAGATGATCCGCGAGGGCGTCCTCGTCGAGGGCCGCGAGAAGCACACGACCCATCGACGTGGCGTAGGCCGGGAACCGGGTGCCGACGGCAATGCGGACGCTCATGATCCGCCGCGTCGCCACGCGTGCGACGTACACGATGTCGGTGCCGTCGAGGACGGCCGCGGAGGTCGACTCCCCGAGCTGAGCCGAGAGCCGTTCCAGGTGCGGTTGGGCCACCTGCGGCAGACCGAGCCCGGAGAGGTAGGCGGTGCCCAAACGCAGGACCTGCGGGGTGAGCGCAAATTCCTTGCCGTCGGTGCGCATGTAGCCGAGCTCGACCAGCGTGTGCAGGAACCGTCGGGCGGTGGCGCGGCTGTAGCCCGTGCGCTGCGCCACCTGGGCCAGCGTCATCTGGCTGTGCTCCTCGTCGAAGGCGACGATCACGGCCAGCCCACGGGCGAGCGACTGCACGTACTGGTCGCTCGGTCCGGGGGTCTGCGTCATGGCGGCATCGTGGTGCGACCGATCAGGCCGGCTCGTCCTCGGCGAACACGCCCTGGGCGACGCGGAACGCCGTGTTGGCGTCCGGCACCCCGCAGTAGATCGCGGTCTGGAGGAGCAGCTCCTTGATCTCGTCGACCGAGAGCCCGTTGCGACGCGCGGCGCGCAGGTGCATGGCGAGCTCCTCGTGGTGCCCGCGGGCCACGAGCGCCGTGAGGGTGATGAGGGAGCGGCTGCGCCGGTCCAGTCCGGGGCGGGTCCAGATGCTGCCCCAGGCGTACTGGGTGATGAGCTCCTGGAAGTCGGCGGTCAGGTCGGTGGTGCCGGCCACGGCGCGGTCCACGTGGTCGTCGCCGAGCACTTCGCGACGTACGACCATGCCGGCCTCGCGCACGTCGCGGGTGGTGGGGCTCTCGTCTGTCACCGGGTGACTCCTGCGTGGTCGAGCACCAGTCGGGCGACGGCGTGGGGCGCCTCCGCGGGTGCGAGGTGAGCGACGTCGTCGAGGACGACGAGTCGGCCGTGCTGCGCCGCGTCAGCGATCTCGGCGAGCAGCGCTGGGGGAGTGGGTTGGTCGTGGGCGCCGGCCACGGCCAGGACGGGGACCGTGATCTCGGCGAGCCGACCCGTCAAGTCGAACGTCGCGAGGGCCTCGCAGGTCCGCGCGTAGCCCTCGGCATCGGTGTCACGGAGCGCGTGCAGGAGCGCGGAGGCGACGGCGGGCTCGCGCTCGATGAAGCCGGGGGCGAACCAGCGTTGCGCCGAGCCCTCCACCATCGATGCGGTGCCCGCGGCCCGGACCGTCGCGGCCCGATCGCGCCAGGCGTCCTCGGTGCCGATGCGGCCACCGGTGCAGAGCACGGTGGCGGTGGCGACCCGCTCGGGAGCGTCGAGCAGGAGTTGGAGGCCCACGGCTCCGCCCACCGAGTCGCCTGCGTAGTGGAAGGGCTGCCCTGGTGCGAGCACGTCAGCGAGGCGGAGCACGCCGGCGGCCAGGTCGCCGATGGTGAATGCAGCGACGTCGTGGCGGTGGCGCCCGTGGCCCGGGAGGTCCCACCCGACCACCCGCAGGTGCTCCGACAGCGGCACCGCGGCCGCAGACCAGAGCGTGTCGGCAGACGTCCCGAGCGAGGGTCCGACGAGCAGCAAGGGTGCTTCGTCCGGCCCGCCGAGAGGGACGCCGACCACGAGAGGAGCGCTCATGCGTGGCCCTCGGCGATCCGGCGCGCACGGCCGATGGCGGTGTCGGTGAGGTCGCCGGCGATCCCGGTGTACGCCGACCCGTCCGAGCCGCGTCCGGTGAGCGAAGCCATCGAGCGCTGCTCGGCGTCCACCCCCTCGGCGCGGTCGAGGTTGGCGCGCATCCGGCCGACGTGCACCTCCAGCCCGGCGAGCAGGTCGGTGGCCTGGGACGCCGCGACGACGGTGCGACGTCCGAGCAGCTGCAAGGTCGACCACTCCGCATGCCACGCGCCGTCGGGACGCTCGTCGACACTGGTAGCGGCCGCGAGGTGCAGGGTGGATGCCAGACCGGGGCCGGTCAGCGCAGCCCGGCGGAGCAGGACGGCGAGCACCGGGTTGCTCTTGTGCGGCATGGTCGAGGAACCGCCGCCGGAGGCCTCGGAGAGCTCCGCGATCTCTGGCCGAGAGAGGGTGGCGACGTCTGCAGCGATCCGCCCCCAGGCGTCGGTGCAGGTGACCAAGGCATCGCCGACCCGGGTCACCAGCGAGCGTGCGGTGTGCCACGGCGGGGCAACAGGTAGGTCGAGCGATCCTGCCGCGTGCTCGACGACCGCGAGGGCGGTTTCGGAGGAGCCAGCCAGCTCGACGCTTGCCGCCAAGGTGCCGGCCGCACCACCTGCCTGCAGGACGAGTCGTCCGCGTGTCCGGTCGATCTCGTCCCAAGCGTCCGCCACCGAGGTGATCCAGGTGGCGAGCTTCACCCCGACTGTCACGGGCACGGCGTGCTGCGTGAGCGTGCGCCCGACGATCGGGTCGTCGCGGTGGGTCGTCGCCAGGTCGGCCAGCCGCGCCAGCTGGGCACGCAGGTCGGCGTCGACGCGGGCGAGCGCGTCGCGTAGCAGGAGGACCAGCGCCGTGTCGACCACGTCCTGGCTGGTGAGGCCGCGGTGCAGCCACCGGGCGACCTCGCCGTCGGTCCGCTCGCGCAGCAGAGCGACGAGACCACTCGCCGGGTTGCCGGTGGCGGCCGCGTTGCGAGACAGCAGCGCGATGTCGTCGTACCCGACGAGTCGATCAAGCGTGCTGCCTCCGGCCGTCGCGGGCGCGACGCCGACCTCGACCAGCGCGTCGAGCCACGCCTGCTCGACCTGGACCATCGCTGCGAGCAGCGCCGCGTCGTCCATCAGCCCGTCGGCGCGTTCGTCGCCGGGCCAGAAGAGGTCGCTCATGGGCTCAGTGTCCCGGATAGCGCAGGAAGACGGTCTCGTCGCCACCCTGGAGGCGCACGTCGAACCGGTAGCCGGTCGGCTCCTCGGCCGCGAAGAGGGTGCCCCGCCGGTCCGGCGGCAGGGAGGCGAGCAGCGGGTCCGAGGCCAGCGCCTCGACGTCCTCGGGCAGATAGGCACGGGTGAAGAGCCGGTTCAACACACCGCGTCCGAACACGGTGACCAGGAAGAACGGGGCGCGGCCCGGGTCGGTGGGGCCAGGGGCGACCGTGGTGAAGGAGTAGTGGCCGGCGTCGTCGGTGCTCGCGCGGCCCCAGCCGGTGAATGTCCAACCGTCGCGGCGCAGGGAGCCAGGCTGCTGGGGCACGCTTCCGTCGGCGTCGGCCTGCCACAGCTCCAGGATCGCGTCGGGCACGGGCGCCCCGTCGCCGTCGAGGACATCGCCGTGCAGCCTGATCGCGCCGGGGTGACTCGCGGGCACCAGCTCGCTGTCGTGCTGGAACGGCAGTGCGTAGCCGAAGAAGGGGCCGACGGTCTGGCCTGGGGTCGGGGGAAGCTGGGCCATCAGTGGTCTTCTCCCAGGTCGGTCTCGAGCGGGGTGCGGCCGCTCCCGGTCAGCACGATGTCCCACCGGTAGCCGGTGGCCCACTCATGGGTCGTGACGTCGTGGTCGTAGGTCGCGACCAGCCGCTCGCGGGCAGCGGGGTCGACGATCGACTGGTAGATCGGGTCGAGCGCGAAGAGCGGGTCGCCGGGGAAGTACATCTGCGTCACCATGCGCTGGGTGAAGTCGGTGCCGAACACGGAGGCGTGGATGTGCGCCGGTCGCCAGGCGTTGCGGTGGTTCTTCCACGGGTAGGGGCCGGGCTTGATGGTCGTGAAGCGGTAGGTGCCGTCTTGGTCGGTGAGGCATCGGCCGGCGCCGGTGAAGTTCGGGTCGAGCGAGGCCGGGTGCTGGTCGCGCTTGTGCACGTAGCGGCCGCCGGCGTTGGCCTGCCAGATCTCCACGAGCTGGCCGCGCACCGGTCGACCGTCGCCGTCCAGCACGCGTCCGGTGAGCACCATCCGCTCGCCGATCGGCTCGCCGCCGTGCTGCAGGGTCAGGTCGGCCTCGAGCGGGTGCACGTCTCGCTGACCGAAGCAGGGCGACCACAGCTCGATGGTCTCGGGGTCAGCATGGTGCAGGTCCTTGGTGGGGTGGCGCAGGAGACTGCTGCGATAGGGCGGGTAGTCCAGCCGAGGCTGCGTCTCCACGACCCCGGCGCGTTCGTACTCCTGCGTGATGGCGGCCATCGCCGCACTCATCTCACCCTGGGTCGCGGCCGCGGCGTCCGGGTTCGTGTCACTCGTGGTCATGGAGCCGGACGGTACGGAGGGAGCGACGTCCGTCGGAAGGGTAGGGTTTCGCTGAGCGGAAGGAGGCTCGATGGCCGGCAACAGTGCGCGCCCGGGTGTCTCGGTGACCTCGCGCGTCCTGGCCCTCCTCGGCGCCTTCGACGAGCGGCACCGTGCGCTGACCCTGACCGACCTGGCACGCCGAGCGGACGTCCCGGTCCCGACAGCCCACCGTCTGGTCCGCGAGCTGGTCGCCGGCGACGCCCTGGCACGCCGTCCTTCGGGTGAGTACGTCGTCGGGCGCCGGTTGTGGGACGTCGGCCTGCTCGCGCCGGTGGAGGCCGGGCTGCGACGGGTCGCCGAGCCGTTCCTGCACGACATCCACGCCGCCACCCGCGCGACGGTGCACCTGGCCGTGCGCGACGGCGACGAGGCGCTTTACCTGGAGCGGATGTCCGGACGCTCCTCCGTCCCCGTCGTCAGCCAGATCGGGTCCACGCTGCCGCTGCACTGCACCGGCGTCGGCAAGGTGCTGCTCGCTCACGCGCCGGACGAGGTGCAGGTCCGGGTCCTGGGCTCCTTGCCCCGGGTCACCCGATACACCATCACGCAGCCCGGGCTCCTGCGGCAGCAGCTGACCCGGGTGCGACGCGACGGTTTCGCCACCACCACCGAGGAGATGTCCCTGGGGGCGTGCTCGGTGGCGGTGCCGGTGTGGCGCGGCGACGAGGTCGTGGCCTCCATCGGGGTCGTCGTGGGTGCCCTCAAGCGCGACCGACCCCGCCTGGTCGTCGCGTTGCAAGTGGCAGCGCAGGGCATCGGCCGCTCACTGCGCTGACCGGGGAGTCGCCAACCTCCTCGATCCGGGTCAGAGGGGATACTCGCCGGGCTCGGCCCGCATCGTGATCCAGCGGGTCTCGGTGAAGGCCTCGATGTTGGCCGCGGCACCGCCGTGCCGGGAGCCGGTGCCCGAACCGCCGACACCCCCGAACGGGCTGTTGGCCTCGTCGTCGACGGTCTGGTCGTTGATGTGCACGATGCCTGAGGGAATGCGCTCGGCGAGGGCGAGTCCGCGCAGCGGCTGCGCCGTCACGATGCCGAGCGAGAGACCGTACTCGGAGCTGCTGGCCAGCTTGACCGCCTCGTCGTCGTCGGCGAACGGGACCACCATGGCCACCGGGCCGAAGACCTCCTCGCAGTAGGCGGGGGCGTCGAGGGGAGGGCCGGCCGGCACGGTCGGGCGGACGAAGAGCCCGTCGGCCGTGCCACCCGCGCGAAGTGTTGCCCCCATCGCGACGCTGCGCTCGACGAGGTCGATGATCCTGTCGCGCTGGCCCGCGTCGATGACCGGACCGAGGTGGACCTGCCCGGTCGGATCGCCGACGACCATCGAGTCGGCCTTGGCGGCCAGCTTGTCGACGTACTGCTCGTAGAGGCTCTCGTGCACGAGGTGGCGACCGATCGTCATGCAGATCTGCCCCTGGTGCAGGAACGACCCCCACGTGGCCAGGTTCACGGCGCAGTCCACGCCGGCATCGTCGAGGACGAGGAACGCGGAGTTGCCGCCGAGCTCGAGGTGGGCCCGCTTGAGGTGGCGGCCCGCGAGCTCGCCGACGATGCGACCTGCTCGGGTCGAGCCGGTGAAGGCGACGACCCGGATGCCGGGCTCAGTGACTATCGCCTCGCCGACGTCGGCGCCGCCCGGCAGCAGCTGCAGCAGCCCCTTCGGAAGCCCGGCCTCCTCGAAGACTCGGACCATCGTGACGCCGCCGGTGACCGCGGTGCGGGGGTCGGGCTTGAGGATCACGGCGTTGCCGAGCGCCAGGGCGGGTGCGATGGCACGGATGCCCAGGATGATCGGCACGTTGAACGGTGAGATGACGCCCACGACACCGACGGGCATGCGCCGGGCCAGGGAGAGGCGGGGCTTCTCGCTGGAGAGGATCTCCCCGAGCGGGTGCGAGGGCAGCGAGCCGGCCTGGTGGCACTCGGCGGCCGCGACGTGCACGGCGAAGGCGGCCATCGGGCCGATGGCGCCGACCTCGCGGGTGTTCCACCCGATGATCTCCTCGCCGTGCTGCTCCCACAGGTCGGCGGCACGGTGCAGCACGGCGGCTCGCTCGGGGTGCGGCAGCGAGGCCCACTCGCGCTGCGCCACCAGGGCGGACTGGGTGGCCCGGGCGACGTCCTCGGGTCCGACGCCCCCGATCCGGCCGAGCGAGCTCCCGGTGGCCGGCTCCATCACGTCGATCGGCTCCCCGCCCCCTCGACCCAGACGCCGTCGATGTGGATCCTGTCGTTGAAGCCAGTGGGGTCGATCAGGGGCATGGTGGTCCTCCTGCGGGGCGGGTCGTCGGTGGAGCCGACGCATACCTCACCGCCCCGACCATTCCCGCAGGCGCTTCCGCTGAGTGGAAGCATCCATTTCCGGTCAGCGGTTCGGACCGGTCCAATGTCCGCATGACCCCACCTGTGGAGACCTTGCGCACCGACGTCGTGATCATCGGCGCCGGGCCGGCCGGGATGCTGCTGTCCCACCTGCTGGCCGTCGACGGTGTGGCGTCGATCGTGGTGGAGACCCGGTCGGCCGACTACGTCGCGGCGAGGATCCGTGCGGGCATCCTCGAGCACTCCACCGTCGAGCTCCTGCGCCAGCACGGCCTGGCAGACCGGCTGGGACGCGAGGGGGACGAGCACCGCGGCATCTACCTGACCTGGCCGGAGGAGAAGCACCACCTCGACTTCGTGGACCTGACCGGGCGCAGTGTCTGGGTCTATGGACAGACCGAGGTCCAGAAGGACCTCGTCGCGGCGCGCGAGGCCGACGACCAGCAGGTGCTGTACGAGTGCGGCGACGTGGCTCTGCACGACCTCGAGACCGAGCGGCCGGCTGTGGAGCTGGTCCACGACGGTCGTCGCGTGCGGATCGAGGGGCGTGTTGTGGCGGGGTGTGACGGATCGTTCGGTCCCAGCCGCGCATCAGTGCCGAGCGGCGTACAGCAGACGTGGGAGAAGGTCTATCCCTACTCGTGGCTGGGCATCCTCGCCGACGTGGCGCCCTCGACCGACGAACTCATCTACGCGTGGCACCCGGACGGCTTCGCGATGCACTCGATGCGCTCGGAGAGCGTCAGCCGGCTCTACGTCCAAGTGCCCAACGGCACCCCGGTCGAGGAGTGGAGCGACGACCGGATCTGGGAGGCGCTGGCTGTCCGGCTCGGCCACGGTCGCCACGGCTGGGAGCTGACGCCCGGGCCGATCACCGAGAAGAGCGTGCTGCCGATGCGCAGCTACGTCCAGACGCCGATGCGGCACGGTGCGCTGTTCCTGGCGGGCGACTCCGCGCACATCGTCCCGCCCACCGGCGCGAAGGGCCTGAACCTCGCCGTGGCCGACGTCGCCCTCCTGGCACCGGCCCTGGTCGACCTGGTGCGGAAGAAAGACGTTCGGCGCGCCGACTCCTACTCCGACGACGCGCTGCGCCGCGTATGGCGATGCACGCACTTCTCCTGGTGGATGACCACGATGCTGCACACGAGCCCGGACCCGTTCGAGGCACAGCTTCAGCTCTCACAGCTGCGTTGGGTCACCTCCAGCGAGGCCGGCCGGACCGGGCTGGCGGAGAACTATGCCGGTCTGCCGATCGGCTTCTGACGTGCTGCCACCGAGCCCAAACTGTCCGTTCACTCAGTGAAAGCGGGTTGCCTCGTGTGACGCTTGGCATAGTGGCGATGGTCGCAGAACGCACAAGCGTTCGCACATCGAACACTTCGGAGCATCCATGACAGCGACCGTCCTGGCTCCGCCCGCGGCCCGCACGCCGCGGCGGCGATGGCAGACCAGCGCCGGTGCCCGTGGGCTGCTCGGCATCGTCATCTTCCTGCTGGTGCTCGAGACCGCGCCCCGTGTCGGCCTGGTGAACCCGGCCTACCTGCCGCCGTTCAGCGAGATGGCACGAGCACTGGGCGCCCGGCTTTCGTCCGGCGCGTTCTGGACGGCACTGCTGGAGACCATCCGCGGCTGGGCCATCGGTCTGAGCATCGCGACCGTCGCGGGCGTGACGGTTGGAGTGGTGATCGGGAGCGTCGAGGTGCTCCGCCGGGCGACGGCCTCGACGATCGGGTTCCTGCGGCCCATCCCGTCCGTCGCGCTCATCCCCCTCGCAGTGCTCCTCTTCGGCACCGACATGAAGGCGACTCTCATCCTGGTGATCTACGCCTCCTTCTGGCAGGTGCTCGTCCAGGTGCTCTACGGCGTGCAGGACGTGGATCCGGTGGCCCGGGAGACGGCGCGGTCGTACGGCTTCTGCCCCCTCACCCAGGTCCGCACCGTCATCTGGCCGACGGCACTGCGGCCGTGGTGGTGCCCGAGGACAGCGACATCGAGTCCGCGGCCGACCTGGCCGGCGCGACCGTCGAGATCAACACGCTCAACAACATCTCCGACACCGTCATCCGCGAGACCGTCCGCGCAGACGGGGGCGACGAGGAGGCGGTGGAGTTCGTGGAGATGGCCTTCCCCGACATGCCGGCGGCGCTCGAGGCCGGCAACGTCGACGCCGTCTTCGTCGTCGAGCCGTTCTTGTCGATCACCCGCAACGCCGGCGCCCGCCCCGTCACGTGGCCCTACGCCGAGGCGGACGAGGACCTCGAGGTCGCGGTGTACTTCACCTCCGAGGAGACGGCGCAGTCCGACCCCGAGCTGATCGAGAGCTTCACCAATGCGATGGTCGCCTCGCAGGAGCTTGCCACCTCCGACGAGGAGAAGCTGCGGGCGATCCCCACTGCCTACACCGAGATCGACGAAGCGCTGCTGGCCGACCTGACGTTCCCGCGGTTCACCTCCGAGGTGAGCGAGGCCTCCGCCCAGGGTCTGGCCGACCCCGCGGTCAGTCCGCGAGTGCCGCCCGGCTGGCGTTCAGGGCCTCCCGGAACGCCGTCACCTGCTCAGAGGTGAGGGCCGCCACCATGCGGGACTCGAGCTCCGCCACCGGCGTCGCCTGCTCGGCCACGAGGCGCTCGCCGGCCGGCGTGAGGGTGAGGTGGACGCGTCGCCGGTCGGTCGTGTCGCGCTCGCGCGAGATCAGGCCGCGTCGCTCGAGCGCGCCGACCAGGTCGGCCGTCGACTGCGTCGTCACGAAGGAGTTGCGCGCGAGCTGGGCAGCGGTGACGTGGTCACCGCGCTGCAGCACCGTCAGCGCGGTGTACTGCAGGGCGGTGATGCCGTCGGCACGCAGGAGGTCGTCGAGGTGCGAGCGGACAGCGAGCTCGACCTGCTTGACGGCGTACAGCAGGGACGGTGGGCGATCGGTCATGGGATGAGGTTAGGCCCTTGAAAACAAGCAGGAAACCTGTCAATCTTGCCCGGACGAGAGAAGGGTCTCCGATGGCGCTGTTCGAGCAACGAGGGAACGCCGGGGTCGGCACGTGGCCGGCTCGCCGGGCACGCATCTCGCCCTATGGGGTCGCGCTGGTGCAGGACGCGCGCTCCTTGACGTACTCCGAGCTCGCGGACCGGGCCGACCGTCTGGCGACGGTCCTGCGTGAGTGCGGGGTCGGCCCGGGGGACCGCGTGGCCTACCTCGGCACCAACGACATCCGCACCTTCGAGACCTTCTTCGCGGCCGGGCTGGTGGGCGCGGTGCTGGCACCGCTGAACACCCGGTTGGCGCCGGCCGAGGTGGCCTACATGCTCGGTGACTGCCGTCCTCGCGTCCTGGTCGTGGGTCACGGCGTGGACGACCTCGCAGCCGCGACGCTGGCCCTCGACACCCCCGTCGTGCACGTGCTCACGCTCCCGGACACCGCGCTCGGCCCCGTAGAGATCGAGACCACGGACTACGAGGAGGCCGTCGATGCCGCCTCGGCCATGAGGGACACGGTGGACGTCACGCTGGAGGACCCGGCCCTGCTGCTGTACACCTCCGGGACCACCGGACGCCCCAAGGCCGCCGTGCTCACCCACGGCAGCCTGACCTGGAACACCTTCAACCAGCTCGGACACCTCGACGTCCTCAGCACCGACCGGGTCCTGTGCTTCGCGCCCCTGTTCCACGCAGTGGGGTTCGGGCAGTGCACGCTCGCCGCGCTCTTCAAGGGCGGCACGGTCCAGATGCTCGACGGCTTCGATGCCGGGACGGTCCTGCGCACCATCGGCCGCGACCGGATCGCCGGCATGGCCCTGGTCCCGACGATGCTGCAGATGATGGTCGAGCATCCGGACTGGGACGAATCGGACCTGTCCTCGCTGCGCTACGTGAACTACGGCGGCTCGCCGGCGACCGAACGGATCAGCCGCGCCTGGCTCGACCGCGGAGTGGTGCTCCAACAGGGATACGGCATGACCGAAGCGGCGCCCGGCGTCTACATGGCACCCCGCGAGGGCGGCCAGGACCGGCCGGTGTCCGTGGGCGTGCCGCACTTCTTCACCGATGTCGCGATGCTCGACGGTGACGAGGTCGTGTCCGTCGGACCCGAGCCACGGGAGCTCCTGGTCCGCGGTCCCCACCTCTTCGACGGCTACTGGGGCCGGCCCGAGGAGAGTGCGCAGACGGTCGTGGAGGGCAGCTGGTTCCGCAGCGGCGACGTCCTGAGCGTCGCGGACGACGGCTGGGCCCACGTCGTGGACCGCATCAAGGACGTGATCATCTCCGGCGGAGAGAACATCTACCCGGCCGAGGTCGAGGCCGCTCTCACAGAGCTGACCTCCGTGCGCTCCGCCGCGGTGGTCTCGCGTCCCGACGATCGTTGGGGCGAGGTCGGTGTTGCGTTCCTCGAGCGTGCAGAGGGCGCCGAGGGTGCAGCCGTCACCGAGGAGCAGGTCCGTGCACACCTGTCGGGCCGGCTCGCCCGTTACAAGATCCCTGCGCAGCTCGTCTTCGTCGACGAGCTGCCCCGCAACGCGTCGGGCAAAGTGCTCCGCGTCGATCTGCGCCGAAGGGTGCAGCCAGGAGGCACCACCTCATGACCGACCCTCACCTCCCGACGTCACTGGTCACCGACCGGCACGGGGACGTGCTCGTCGTCCGACTGGCCCGCGCCGCCAAGCGCAACGCCCTCGACGACCAGACCGTGCTCGGTCTCGAGCGGATCTTCACGGACCCGCCCGCGTGGGCCCGGGCCGCGGTGCTGCATGCGGAGGGTGACCACTTCTGCGCCGGCCTCGACCTTGCGGAGCTGGTCGAGCGCGACACCGTGGCGGGAATGCACCACTCCCGGATGTGGCACGGTGCCTTCTCGCGCATCGAGCGCGGCCGGATCCCAGTGGTCGCGGTGCTGCGGGGCGCAGTCATCGGCGGTGGCCTCGAGCTCGCCAGCGCGTGCCACGTGCGGGTCGCCGAGCCGTCGGCGTTCTTCGCTCTACCCGAGGGGCAGCGCGGACTCTTCGTGGGCGGCGGTGCGTCGGTCCGGGTGCCGCGCCTCATCGGGGTGCACCGGATGACGGACATGATGCTGACCGGACGTGTCTACGGCGCCGACGAGGGACACCGTGTCGGCTTCACCCAGTACCTCGTCGACGCCGACGAGGGCTACGAGCACGCACTCGGGCTCGCCGAGAAGATGGCGAGCGTGTCGCCTGTGACGACGTACGGCGTCCTCCACGCCCTGCCTCGGATCGGGGAGGCCGACCCGGACCAGGGCTTCTTCATCGAGTCGCTGATGGCGGCAGTGGCCGGAGGGAGCGAGGAGGCCAAGACCCGGATGCGCGAGTTCCTCGACGGCCGGGCCTCCCGGGTGCGGAGCGGCGGGGACGACGCATGACCGACGCCGACGTCGTCCGCGAGCCCGCCGTCGACTGGCGCAGCACGACCCGGCTCGGAGCTTTCGTCGCGTGGCTGGCCGAGCACCGCGGCATGGAGGTGGACGACTACGCGACTCTGTGGGCGTGGTCGGTGGACGACCTCGACGGCTTCTGGTCGGCGGTGTGGGAGTTCTTCGAGGTCGAGTCCGACGAGCCCCCGGGCCCGGCCCTGGCCTCGGATGTCATGCCGGGTGCGTCGTGGTTCCCCGACGCCGCGATGAACTACGCCAAGCACGCCCTGCGGGCTCGAGACGTGCATCCGGACGCCGTCGCCGTGGTCGGCTATTCACAGACGCGCGACCGGGTGGACCTGACGTGGGCCGAGCTGCAGGACGCCGTCGCGCGGGCCCGGGCCGGGCTCCGGGCGCTCGGGGTCGGTCGGGGTGACCGGGTCGCCGCCTACCTGCCGAACATCCCCGAGACGGTGGTCGCCTATCTCGCCACCGCCAGCCTGGGCGCGGTATGGGCGTCCTGTGCGCCCGAGCTGGGCCCTCGCAGCGTCGTGGACCGGTTCGGACAGGTGGACCCCACCGTGCTGCTCGTCGTCGACGGCTACGTCCACGGCGAGAAGCGGATCGACCGGCGGGCGGAGGTGGCGCAGGTCCGGGCCCAGCTGCCGACGGTGCGACACGTCGTGCACGTCCCGTACGGCGAGCACGAGCTGCCGGACGTCATCCTGTGGGACGAGCTGCTGGCCGAGCCGGCCGAGCCCGCCTTCGAGCCCGTACCGTTCGACCACCCCCTGTGCGTCCTGTTCTCCTCAGGCACGACCGGCAAGCCCAAGGCGATCGTCCACGGTCACGGGGGCCTCGTGCTGGAGCACCTCAAGAACCACTCCCTCAGCTGGGACCTCGGGCCCGGCGATCGCCTGATGTGGTTCTCGACCACCACCTGGATGATGTGGAACGCGCTCGTCTCGGGCCTGTTGGTCGAGGCGTCGATCGTGCTCATCGACGGCCACCCGTTGCACCCCGACCCCGACCTCCAGTGGCGGCTGGCCGCCGACACCCGGGCCACCGTGCTCGGCCTGAGCCCCGCCTTCATCATGGCCGGACGGAGATCCGGCGCCCGCCCCGCGGAGCAGCACGACCTGTCGGCGCTGCGTCAGGTCGGCGCTGCGGGCAGTCCCCTGCCCGCGGAGGGATATCACTGGATCACGGAGCAGCTGGGGACGGATGTCCTGCTCAACGTCGGCAGCGGGGGCACGGACGTCTGCGGGGGCATAGTCCAGGGCGGCCCTCTGCAACCCGTCGTCGCCGGGGAGATCTCCGGCCCGTGCCTGGGAGTGGCGGCATACGCCTTCAACGAGGCCGGCGAGCGGGTCGTCGGCGAGCTCGGCGAGCTCGTCATCACCCGCCCGATGCCGTCGATGCCGGTGTCCCTGTGGGGGGACGAGGACGGTTCGCGCTACCGCGAGACCTACTTCGACACCTATCCCGGGATCTGGCGCCATGGCGACTGGGTGCGCTTCGCGGAGTCCGGCAGCTGTGTGGTGGCGGGACGCTCCGACGCCACGTTGAACCGTGGCGGCGTACGCCTCGGCACGTCGGAGTTCTACGACGTGCTCGCGGCGCTGCCCGAGGTGGACGACTCGCTCGTGGTGCACCTGGAGGACTCCTCCGGCGGCAACGGTGAGCTGGTCGTCTTCTTGCAGCTCGCGACCGGGCGCGACCTCGACGAGGCGCTGGTCGAACGGGTCCGACGCACGCTGCGCGAGTCGCTGTCGCCTCGACACGTGCCCGACCAGGTGGTCGCGGTGCCCG
>JBDSPC010000408.1:0-4051 GCA_039914485.1 Nocardioides sp. | reverse complement strand
GGCACGGTGCTGACCCGCGACGAGCTGCAGGCGGTGGCCGACCTCGCGATCGAGCGCGACCTGATCGTGATCACCGACGAGGTCTACGAGCACCTCGTCTTCGACGCGCACGAGCACATCCCGCTCGCGACGCTGCCGGGGATGTGGGAGCGGACGCTGACGCTGTCGAGCGCGGGCAAGAGCTATTCATTCACGGGCTGGAAGGTGGGTTGGGCGACGGGTCCTGCCGCACTCGTGTCCGCCGTGCTCGCGGCGAAGCAGTGGCTGACCTTCACGTCGGGTTCGCCGTTGCAGCCGGCCGTGGCGCACGCGCTGGACGAGGAGCCGGACTTCCCCGCTGAGCTGGCTCGGTCTCTCCAGTCGCGTCGTGACCTCCTCGTGGCCGGCCTTGCCTCCGCAGGGCTGACCGCACGGGTGCCCGAGGGGACCTACTTCGCGACCACCGACATCAGCCACCTGGGCTGGGCGGACGGCAAGTCGTTCTGTCTGGGCCTGCCCGAACGAGCCGGCGTTGTGGCGATCCCGAACCAGGCGTTCTACGACGACCAGGACGCCGGCCGGCACCTCGTGCGGTGGGCGTTCTGCAAGGAGCCCGACGTCATCTCCGCCGGAGTCGAGCGACTGGCGGCGGTGGACCTGTCCCGCTGACCGGGGTCAGCGGGCTTCGAGCCAGGCGCGCACCTCGGGGCGGCGCAGGCAGTTGACGGTCGCGATCGCGGCCGCCGCCGGGATCAGCGCGATCGGTGAGGCGATGGCGGCGATGATGCAGAACAGTGCGCAGGCGGCGGCGCAGATGAGCAGCAACCGGGCGGCCCAGGCCTTGCGCTTCGCCAGGAGCACGGCGAGCACGACCGCGAGCCCGGACGCCGCGAGGGTCAGGCCGCCCGAGACGTAGGACGCGACGATGAGCAGGCGATCCGAGACGCCCTGGCTCTCGAGCTCCGGGTTGGTGCGGCGCAGCTCGTCGAGCATGAGATCGGGCTGCGTGACGAGGACGACGATGGTGACCAGGCTCGACACGAAGACGAAACCGGCGGCCACGATCGTGAGCACCATCGCGACCGTCAGCGGGTCCGGGCGCTTGGCGGGAGCGGAGGCGGCGGTGGGGGCGACGGGCCAGCCGCTGGGCTGCACCGGCGCGGTCGTGCCTTCGGGAGCCCCACCGGTCAGCGCGTTCACGTCCGCATCGCGGCGGGCCTGGCCGGGCTTGACCGGCTCGGGGATCGGCTTGCCGGCGAACCACTCACGTGAGGGTGAGAGCCACAACATCACCGTCGCGACGGCGACGAGCGACGACATGAAGCCGCCGGCGACGAGACCCGTCACGAAGATGGGTACGGCGAGTGCGGACAGCACCACGCGCGCCCGCCGGCTCCCCTGCAGCACCTGCCAGCCGAGCGCGACCGCGGCCACGGCGCACAGGGCGGCGATGATCGCGACCACGTGCGAGACCTGGATGACCGACTCGACCGAGGGGCTGAACCCGCCCGGCACGTCCTTGATGACCTGCTCGAGCGACTCCCGCGTCTCCAGGGAGCGCAATCGTGCGACCCGGTCGAAGGCAGCGAGCACCACGAAGACGGCGGCCAGCATCACCATCACACCGGCCATGGTGGTCTGGCGGGGACGGGCCGCGGTCGTCGTACTCACCTGCTCATTCCACCATCGAGGTGGTTAGGAGGCGACGGGGACCAGTCGCGTCGAGCCCATCAGGCCCTCCTTGCGGGCGACCAGGCCGGCCAGGCCGATGGTCGCGAAGGCGGCCAGCACGTTGATCGCCAGCATGGAGGCGCTCTTCACGAGCACGAACGTCTCGAGCGATTGCGACTGCAGCATCCACAGCGTGATGCCGGCCTTGGCGAAGCCGAGCACCGCCCACATGACCGTCAGGTGGAAGAAGAGACGCCGGATCCGCGGGCGCGCGGCCAGCTCGTGGTCCATCGGATAAAAGTCGCCGGCCAGCCGCGCCACCATGGGGCGGGCGCTCAGCAGCGACAGCAGGAACAGCGCCGCGACGGCTCCGTCACTGATGACGGGCTGCAGGAAGTAGAGCCACGTGCTGTCCGCTGCGAACGACAGCGCCGTGCGTCCCGTCAGCAGGATGGCCGCCAGGATCAGGAGGCCGGAGGTACGCCGACGAGTCACTGCGCGCCAGGCGATGGCGCCGTACGACCAGACGAGCGCAGCGATGATCGCGGGCCACACGCCGGCCAGCACGAAGACGCCGTAGAAGACGACGGCGGGGATGACGACCGCGATCAGCAGGCTCAGGGAGACGCGCTTGATGACGGCGACCAGGCACGGCCGATCGAGGTCGAGAGAAGTCAAGAGGGGGACGTTCCTATCGCGGGGGGAGTTCGAGGGTACGTCGAAGACCGCCGCTTCACCTGATCATGGTGATATCCGTCACGATCACCGCACCAGGCAGGGGCGCTTCGGGTCGAACGACCAGTCGGGCACGAGGAACTGCATCGCCGCTGCGTCGTCACGGGCCCCGAGGCCGTGCTCGAGATGGAGCGCGTGCGCCTCGGCCAACCGGTCGCGGTCGAGCTCGACACCGAGCCCGGGCCTGGTCGGTACGGCGATGGCGCCGTCGACGATCTGCAGCGGCTCCTTCGTCAGGCCCTGTCCGTCCTGCCAGATCCAGTGCGTGTCGAGCGCGGTGATCTCGCCGGGCGCCGCGGCACCGACCTGGGTGAACATGGCCAGGCTGACGTCGAAGTGGTTGTTGGAGTGCGAGCCCCAGGTCAGGCCGAAGTCGTCGCACAGCTGGGCGACGCGGACGGAGCCGGCCATCGTCCAGAAGTGCGGGTCGGCGAGCGGGATGTCGACGGCATTCGTGCGTACGGCGTCGGCCAGCTGCCGCCAGTCGGTGGCGACCATGTTGGTGGCGGTCCGCAGGCCTGTGCGCCGCTTGAACTCGGCCATCACCTCGCGACCGGAGAAGCCGCCCTCGGCGCCGCACGGGTCCTCGGCGTAGGCGAGCACGTCGTCCTTGCCGCTCAAGAGGCTGACCGCTTCGTCGAGCAGCCAGCCGCCGTTGGGGTCGAGGGTGATCCGCGCGTCGGGGAAGCGCTCGTGCAGCGCGGTCACCGCGGCGACCTCCTCCTCGCCGGGCAGCACGCCGCCCTTGAGCTTGAAGTCGCTGAAGCCGTAGCGAGCTTGCGCGGCCTCGGCGAGCTTGACGATCGCGTCAGGAGTCATGGCGACTTCGCGCCTGGCCTTGGCCCACTCGTCGTGGCTGTTCCCTTCGCGGAGGTAGGGCAGGTCCGTCTTGTCGGGGTCGCCCACATAGAAGAGGTAGCCGAGCATCGGCACGCTGGTCCGCTGCTGGCCGTCGCCCAGGAGCTCCGCGACGGGTACGCCGAGTGCCTGGCCAGAGAGGTCGAGCAGCGCCGACTCCAGCGCCGTCACCGCGTGGATGGTCGTGCGCAGGTCGAAGGTCTGGAGGCCGCGGCCGCCGGAGTCGCGGTCGGCGAACCTGGTGGCGACCTCTCTCAAGAGGCTCTTGTAGGTGGCGACCGGCCGGCCGATGAGCAGCGCCGCGGCGTCCTCGATCGTGCCCTTGATCGCCTCGCCGCCCGGCACCTCGCCGACGCCCTCGCGGCCGTCGGAGTCGGTGACGATCGCGATGTTGCGGGTGAAGAAGGGTCCGTGCGCGCCGCTGAGGTTGAGCAGCATCGAGTCGTGCCCGGCGAGGCCTGCCAGCCGAACGACACCCGATCGGGCCTGAGAGTCAGGAAACGACACAGCCTGGTGTTTTGAGTTCAAGATGGGCTCATGCCCTTCCGAGACGGCGCCGACGGAGCCGAGGATGCCGCGCTGCAAGCACGCAGTCTGCACGTCCTCTTCGATCATCTCCCGGCGCTGGTCGCGTACTGGGACCGGGACTGCCGGAACGTGCTCGCGAACGCTGCGTACCTCGAGTGGTTCGGATGGTCTCCCGACGAGATGCGTGGGGTCCACCTCCGCGAAGTCCTAGGGGCCGAGGTCTACGCGAAGAATCTTCCGTTCATCACGGGTGCCTTGCGTGGAGAGGAGCAACTCTTCG
>JBDSPC010000381.1:0-5842 GCA_039914485.1 Nocardioides sp. | reverse complement strand
CCAGCGACACGGTCCGGGCCTACGACCTCGACGCGGCCGCCTACGCCGCCAACGGCGCGACCATGCCCGAGTCGGTCCGGCGTGACATCGAGGCGTTCGCAGAGCTCCTCGGCGCCGGCGCGCGGGTGCTGGAGATCGGCAGTGGCGGCGGGCGTGACGCACGGCTGATGGAGGAGCTCGGGTTGCGCGTTCGCCGTACGGACATCACGCCCGGCTTCGTCGCGTTGCTGCGCGCCGAGGGACACGACGCCGACGTGCTCGACCCGCTGACCGACGACCTGTCCTCACCCGATGGCGCGTACGCCGCCGTGTGGGCCAACGCCTCGCTGCTGCACGTCGCCCGGGCGGACCTGCCCGTCGTGCTCGCGAATCTGGCCGTGGTCAGCGCAGACGGCGCACTGCTCCGCATCTCGGTCAAGGAGGGCGACGGGGAGGACTGGTCGACCCACGGCTCGATCACCCACCCGCGGCACTTCACCTACTGGCGCGCCGACGCCCTGCGCGACGTCGTGGCCGGGGCCGGGTGGCGTGATGTCGAGATCGTTCACCAGCCGGGCACGAAGAACGCCGAGTCGTGGCTCGAGGTCTCGGCGGTGCGCGCATGAGGCACACGGAGTTCTGGGACCGGCTCGACCAAGCGCTGGGCCTTGCGTCGTCGCGGACCTGGGCGCAGATGTTCGTGATCGGCGAGCTCGGCAGCCGGACCGCGGTCGAGGCGCTCGACGCGGGCGTCGCGCCCAAGCAGGTGTGGGCCGCCGTGTGGCGGGTGCTCGAGCTGCCCGAGACCAAGCGCTGATCCTTACGGAACGGTGACGTGGTCGCGCGCATCGTTCCGACGGAGGTGCGCGCTGGCTAGCGTGGCCGGATGAGCATTCCGAGGATCAGGACTGTGGTGCTGTCGGCCGCGGTCGTCGTCGCGGCCGTGGGGTTGTGGGCGTTCGAGCCGTGGCGGCTGGCGACCAGCAGCAAGGTCGACGAGTCGGCGCCGGTGAGCAAGGCGACGTCGACCGCAGCAAGGTCTCAGACCGCTAAGCCGACGCCGTCGCCCACGGACACCGTCCTGGCCACGGGGACGTTCGAGGACGCCGAGCACGCGACCTCCGGGGCCGTCAGGCTGCTCGAGCTCGCGGACGGTCGCCGGTTCGTGCGGCTCGAAGGCCTGGTCAGCTCCGACGGACCCGACCTGCACGTCTGGCTCAGCGATCGCCCGAGTGGCGGGGAGTGGGGCTCCTACGACGACGGGCGCTACGTCGCGTTGGGCGAGCTGAAGGCCACGCACGGCAACCAGAACTACGAGATCCCGCCGCAGGCCGACCTCGCCGGACTCCGGTCCGTCGTCATCTGGTGCGACCGCTTCAACGTCGCCTTCGGCACCGCGCCGGTCGCCGCGTGAGCGCGCGCGCCGACGTCGGCGTCATCGGCGGCAGCGGCTTCTACTCCTTCCTCACCGACCCCGAGCGGATCGACGTGCAGACGCCGTACGGCGCACCGTCGGCGCCGCTCGCCATCGGCACCGTCGGCGGGCGGAGCGTCGCGTTCCTGCCGAGGCACGGCGAGCACCACGAGTTCCCCCCGCACGCCATCAACTACCGCGCCAACCTGTGGGCGCTGCGCAGCGTCGGGGTTCGGCAGGTGCTGGCGCCGT
The DNA here is from genome assembly GCA_039914485.1 of Nocardioides sp. Classification (GTDB taxonomy): domain Bacteria; phylum Actinomycetota; class Actinomycetes; order Propionibacteriales; family Nocardioidaceae; genus Nocardioides. The sequence goes on along the minus strand of JBDSPC010000381.1, from coordinate 4,197 downwards.
GTGCGGTCGGCAGCCTGCGCCACGACCTCGGACCGGGCAGCATCGTGGTGCCCGACCAGCTGGTCGACCGCACCACGGGTCGTGCGCAGACCTACGTGTCGACGGGGGCCGTGCATGCGCCCTTCGCCGACCCCTACTGCCCACGGCTGGCGACCGCGCTCGCCGCGTCGTCCGACTCGCTGGTCAGCGGCGGAACCATGGTCGTGGTCGAGGGGCCGCGCTTCTCGACCCGCGCCGAGTCGGTGCACTACGCGTCGCAGGGCTGGGACCTGGTCAACATGACCGGGCACCCGGAGGCCGTGCTGGCCCGCGAGCTGCGGATGTGCTTCTCGGCCATCGCGCTGGTCACCGACCTCGATGCCGGACTCGAGTCCGGGACAGGGGTGTCGCAGCAGGAGGTGTTCGACATGTTCGCCGCCAACCTCGACCGCCTCCGCGACCTGCTGGGGGCCGTCGTGCCGGCGCTGCCCGGCCCCGACGGCTGCGCGTGCTCCGCGTGGGCCGACGGCATCGACCTCACCTACGACGTGCCATGAGGGTGCTGCTGACCGGCTCGGCCGGCTTCATCGGCGGCGCCATCGCCCGCCGGCTCGCCACCGACGGGCACGAGGTCGTCGGGGTCGACCTGATGCTGCCCCAGGCGCACGGTGCGCTCGAGGCGCCACCCGGGACGCACCAGCTCGACGTCCGCGACGCCCCCGACTGGGTCGACCTCCTGCGCGGGATCGACGTCGTCTGTCACCAGGCCGCGATGGTGGGAGCCGGCACGGACGCGGCCGACCTGCCGACGTACGCCATGCACAACGACCTCGGCACGGCAGCGCTGCTGGCGGCCATGCACACCGCGGGGGTGCGCCGGCTCGTGCTGGCCAGCTCGATGGTCGTGTACGGCGAGGGGCGCTATTCGTGCTCCGAGCACGGGCTCCAGGTCCCGCCACCGAGACGTGCGGACGACCTCCGCACCGGCTCGTTCGAGAACCGGTGCGCCGTTTGCGGAAACGAGCTCGCGTGGCAGCTGGTCCCGGAGGACGCGCCGCTCGACCCGCGGAGCAGCTATGCCGCGAGCAAGGTCGCGCAGGAGCACTACGCGTCGGCGTGGGCGCGGCAGGCCGGCGGCCGCGTGGTCGCCCTGAGGTACCACAACGTCTACGGCCCCGGGATGCCGCGCGACACCCCCTACTCCGGCGTGGCCGCGATGTTCCGCTCGTCGCTCGAGCGCGGCGAGTCTCCGCAGGTCTACGAGGACGGGGGACAGCTGCGCGACTTCGTGCACGTCGACGACGTCGCCCGGGCCAATGCGCTGGCCATCGCCGCGACCAGCGACGGGCCGGACGGCCTCGACGCCTACAACGTCTGCTCCGGCACGCCGGTGACCATCAGCGAGGTCGCCGGGCTGGTCGCTCGCGGCTCGGGCTCGGACCTGCTGCCGGAGGTGACCGGGGCCCATCGCCTCGGCGACGTCCGGCATGTCGTCGCGTCGCCGTCACGGGCTCTGATCGAGCTCGGCTTCCGTGCGTCCATCGGTCCCGCGACGGGACTGCCCGACTTCGCGACGGCGCCGCTGCGCAGTTGATGTCGAGACGCAGCGGCGCCTGCCTCAGGCGGCGACGGCGCGGTTGCGGGTGCCGCGGGCGACATGACCGGTGACCTGCGTCTGCTCGGTGCCGCACCAGCACGTGAACGTGACCGCGATGCCGGCGTCCGTGTTGGCCACCGACGTGACCTGGCTTTCGAAGATGAGCACTCGACTCGCGCACACCTGGCAGTTGTTGTCGAACATCGCTGACCTCCTCAGATCGTTTGTGCAGATCAATCGTCTCTGACTCTCGTCTCTAGGGGTAGCCTCTGTTTCCAGAGGGACCCAAAGGAGATGCCTATGCTTTCGCTGCACCAGCTGCGCTGTTTCCTGGCGACGTACGAACACGGCTCGCTGACCGCCGCGGCCGAGGAGCTCGGCTATGCGCAGCCCTCGGTGTCCGAGCAGGTCCGGGGTCTCGAGAAGACACTCGGGGTGCCGTTGTTCCGTCGTGTCGGGCGGGGAGTCGTCCCGACCACGCTGGCCGAGACGCTCCGCCCCTACGCCGAACAGGCGATCGCCGCGGCAGAGGAGGCGCGGAGGGCGGTGCAGAGCGCGGTGTCGCTCGAGAGCGGAACGATCCGGTTCGGCATGTTCGGCGCCGCTCGGTTGTATGCCGGCGCCCAGATCGTCGCCGATGTGCTCGAGCGATACCCCGGCGTCCGGGTGGAGCTGATCGGCCAGCACTCCAACGAGGTGCAGGAACAGCTCCGGCGCGGTCACCTCGAGGCGGCGATGATCGCCGTCACGAGCGTCGAGAGCGAGGGGATGACGGTGATCCCGGTCGCCCGCGACGAGATCGTCTACATCTCGGCTGACCCGTCGCGACTCACCTCACCCGTGACTGCGTCGCGGCTCGCGAACGCGTCGCTGATCATGCCGGAGACGACGTGGCGCTCCAGCGACTCGGTCCGGATCGTGCTGCGTCGTTTCCTGCACGAGGCCGGCTTCAACCCCCAGACCCGGATCGAGGTCGAGGAGGTGGAGACGGCGGTCGACCTGGTCGGCCGCGGGTACGGCGACTCGGTCATCCCGCGCGGCGGCGCCGAGCAGCTCATCCCGCAGCTGGCGCCGCACGTCGGCTACGTCTCGCTGCGGCCACGGCAGTACGACGTGATGGCGATCGTGCACCGCAAGGGCGCCGTCCTCTCACCCGCGGCCAAGGTGATGATCGAGGTGGCGACCAGGCACATCCAGTCGATCGCGGAGCCGGTCTGAACAGGTGGCCAGCGCCTGTTCAGCAGGTGCTGCACCAGCAGCACCACGAGGAACAGCGTGATCCGTTCCGCATCGGGATCCGCTTCCGGCGATGGCTCGCCTTCGACCTCGATGCCAGCGGCCAAGGTGGCTGGGGACCGAAAGCGGTTGGCTGTCCGACGTCTCGATGCCAGTGCGCCGGCATCCTTGCCAAGGATCGGTGCGGGAGTGGCAGCCTCGACGCGGGTCGTTGGTCGTCGCTCCTGACGACCGGTGTCCACCGCACAGCGCCCACCGAGTTCGTCGTCGCTGAGCACATCGTCGACCACTCGCGGCCCGAGCGGGTAGCTCCAGGTTGGCGCACGTCGTCGACCGTCACGTGCCGCTTCCCTCATTGGCCGAGCCAGGCGAGCACAGCGAGCACCCGGCGGTGCGCGTCTGGTTGTGGCAGGAGGTCGAGCTTGGTGAAGATGCTGGAGATGTGGCTCTCGACCGTCTTGTCGTTGACTCTCAGGTCTCGCGCCATCGCCGCGTTCGACGCGCCCTGGGCCATCAGCGCCAGGACGCCTTGTTCGCGCGGGCTCAGCCCTTGCACGCGTTCGCGGGCGGAACGTCGCCCCATCAGGTGCGCAACGACGTCCGGATCCAGAACCGTGCCTCCTCGCGCGACCTGGGTCAGCGCTTCGACCAACCGGTCGACGTCGACGACCCTGTCCTTCAGCAGGTACCCGAAGCCTTCGGGGTGCTCCCGAGCGAGCTCGGCGGCGTAGCGGCTCTCCAACGACTGGGAGAGCAGGAGCAGACCGAGGTCCGGCCAGCGTTCCCGGAGCCGGACTGCTGCTTGAGCACCCTCGTAGGTGAACGTCGGAGGCATCCTGATGTCGATGATGGCCACGTCGGGACGATGGATCTCCACCAGGTGATCGAGGCCGTCACCGTCGCCCGCGACGGCGCAGACCTCGACCCCCGCCTCGGCGAGCAGCAGCCGCAAGCCCTCCCGCAGCAGAACTGAGTCGTCGGCGATTACGACGCGCACGGGAGCTCGGCCTCGATCTCGGTGCCGCGACGGCTGCTGCGCACGATCAACCGGCCCCCGGACGCGGCGGCGCGATCGGCAAGCCCACGTAGCCCGTTGCCCTCGGGGTCGGCGGTGCCGGGTCCCTCATCGCAGACCCGGATCAGCATCCGCTCGTCGACCTGGTCGATGCTGATCCGTACCCGGGCTCCGGGAGCGTGCTTCAACGCGTTGGCCACCGCTTCACAGACGATGAACCAGGCGGTGGTCTCGGTCGCCTCCGGGTACCGCCGGTCCGCTACGGCGAACTCGACGATGCCGGGCATCCGGGAGGCGAGGTCATCGATGGCTGCGGCCAGCCCCCCGCTGGTGAGGGCGACCGGGTGCAGCCCGTTGGCGAGCTCCCTCA
>JBDSPC010000350.1:0-7499 GCA_039914485.1 Nocardioides sp. | reverse complement strand
CGGGCTGCCATGAGGGCTGCCTCTGTACCTCGACCCCGAGACCGGCGGCGCGGAGCGCGGCCCTGGCCTGGTCGATCGACTGCGAGCGAAGAGCGGGCACCGCGATCGGCGCAGGCTCCTCCTCGATCATCTCTTCGGCTGCGTCCTCGGCAATGACCTCTTCCTCAGCATCCGCCACCTCGACTTCGTCGGGTGCAGCCTGAACCTCACTGTCCAGGGCGTTCTGCTGACTGCCCGACGCGACGGGCTCCTGATCGTCGTCAGGCATGAGGGCGCCGAACGCGACAAGCGCCCCGACGACCAGGAGGACCTTCGTCCGCAGGCGGAGTCTCCGCCACGGACCACCCTGGGTTGCGGGGGCTGCAGGAGATGGTTGCACCGTGGGCGCCGGAGGCCGGGAGGGCGCGGTCTGCGAAGTCCACTGCCTTCCGTCCCAGAACCTCACGAAAGCCTGGTTCTGGTTGTCCGGGTACCACCCGGGTGGCATCGGTTGTCGGCTCACGTTCTTCCCCCGTCATGTACGCCTGCTTCCAGGATGCTCACGCAAGTCGCGGTGAATTTCTGGCGAACCACGAAATGCCACCCGAACGGTCTGTGGATGGGTAGATCCACCCACACCGGCGGCTCGACAGATGGGCAGCTCGCCCGACGCGGTGACGGGGCGGCAAGAAATAGCGTCGCTGCCATGGACACCACACACATCGACACCGTCATCATCGGCGCTGGCCAGGCCGGCCTCTCGACCGGCTATCACCTGAAGCAGAAGGGGATCCCGTTCGTGATCCTCGACAGCAACGCCCGGCTCGGCGACAACTGGCGCCGGCAGTGGGACAGCCTCAAGCTCTACACACCCGCCCACGTCGACGGCCTCCCCGGCCTGCCGTTCCCCGCCAAACGCTGGACGTTCCCGGGCAAGGACGCGGTCGGCGACTACCTCGAGCTCTACGCCGACACCTTCGACCTCCCGGTCCGGCTCGGCACCCGCGTCCAGACCCTCGAGTCGTACGGCGACGGGTTCGCCATCGACACGGACCGCGGCCGCTTCACCTGCCGCAACGTCGTGGTGGCGACCGGCACGTTCGGCCGCACTCCCGCCATCCCGGACGTCGCAACGGGGCTCGATCCCAAGATCCTGCAGCTGCACTCCAGCGAGTACCGCCGCCCCGGGCAGATCGGCGACGGCCCCGTGCTGGTCGTCGGCGCCAGCCACTCCGGCACCGACATCGCCTACGAGCTGGCCGAGTCGCACCCGACGATCCTGGCCGGCCGCGACTGCGGCCAGATCCCGCCACGGCTCGAGTCACGCGGCTTCCACACGCTGCTGCCGATCATGCTCTTCGCGTGGCGCCACGTCCTCACACGTCGGACCCCGATCGGCCGCAAGGTGATGGGCGAGCTGCGCGAGCACGGCGGCCCGATGCTGCGCGTGAAGCGCCAGGACCTGCTCGACCGCGGCGTCGAACGCATCACGAGCCGCATCGAGGAGGTCCGCGACGGCAAGCCCGTCGTCGACGGCACGCCGCGCGACGTCGGCACGGTCGTGTGGGCGACCGGCTTCCGTCAGGTCTTCGACTGGATCCGCCTCCCGATCATGGGCGATGACGGATGGCCCCGCGAGCTGCGCGGCGTCTCCCCCGACGTCCCGGGCCTGTTCTTCTGCGGTCTCTGTTTCCAGTACTCCTTCAGCTCGATGGTCCTTCCGGGCGTCGGTCGGGATGCGGCGTACGTCGTCGAACGCATCTCCGCTCGGTCGCGAACCGCCGTACTCTCGGACAGTGGATCAGCTCGCTGACACAGGTGGGCTCGACGGCCTCAGCGCCGCCGAGCTCGACCGGCTCGCCACGGAGACAGGTCTGAAGGGCCACCACGACGAGCAGATCCGGGCGCTGCAGCGGGCCTTCCTCCGCAGCCAGGAGGAAGCCGATCCGCGGATGGCCGTGTGGTGCGCCTTCCGGCTCGCGATGACCACGGCGACGCACGGCGAGCAGGCGCTCTCCGCCGGCTGGCTGGCGCGCGCCGCCGACCTCGTCGACGAGATCGGCGAGGACTGCGCGGAGCGCGGGTGGGTGGCCTTCCTGCGGATGTTCCGCGCGATCGGCGGTGGCGACTTCGCGGAAGGGCAGGTGCAGGTCGACCTCGCCAGCGCGGCCGCGAAGCGCTTCCACGACGCCGACCTGATCGCGATGAGCACCTGCGCGCAGGGCCGCATCGCGCTCTACTCAGGGCGATTCGCCGAGGGTCTCGCCCACCTCGACGAGGCGATGGTGCGGGTGATCGCCGGCGAGGCGTCGCCCTTCATCTCCGGCCACGTCTTCTGTACGGCGATCGAGGGCTGTCAGGAGATCAGCGACTTCGGCCGCGTGGCGGAGTGGACGACTGCCCTGGAGAAGTGGTGCGACGCGCAGCCCGGACTGCTCGCCTTCACCGGCCAGTGCGCGGTGCACCGCGGACAGCTGCTGCGGCTCAGTGGCGCGTGGGACGAGGCGTTGCGGGAGTATGCCCGTGCGGCCGAGCGCTACGAGCAGCTCGGCACCCACGGCGCCATCGGCCTCACCGCCATCGAGACCGGCGACGTGCTGCGACTCCGCGGTGACCTCGACGGCGCGGATGCGGCCTACCTCCAGGCGGCGGATCTCGGCGTGGACCCGCAACCGGGACTGGCCCTCCTCTGGCTCGCCGCTGGGCGGGGTACGGCGGCGCTGGCGGCGATCGAGCGGCTGTTGGCCGAGCCCGGCGGACCCGTCCAGCGCTGCCACCTCCTGCCGGCAGCGATCGAGGTGCTGCTGGCTTCCACCCAAGCCGATCGCGCCCGGCCGTGCGCCGAAGAGCTGTCACACCTCGCGACCAGCATCGGCTCCACCGTGCTCGCCGCCTCCGCCGCGCAGGCGATGGGCGCGGTCGAGCTCGCCGTCGGCGACGCCAGTGGCGCACTCCCCTATCTCCGCAGGGCGCACCGGCTGTGGGCGCAGGCGTCCTCGCCGTACGACGCCGCGGTGGTCCGGCTCCTCACCGGCCGCTGCCTGCTGGCGCTGTCGGACGAGTCGTCCGCCGAGCGCGAGCTGTCTGCTGCGCGTACGGCGTTTCGCCAGCTCGGCGCCGTACCGATGGCCGATCTCGCGTCCTCCCTGCTCGCGCCCGCGTCGCCACCCGGCGGCCTCACCGCCCGCGAGGTCGAGGTGCTGCGACTCGTCGCCGCGGGACGGAGCAACCCGCAGATCGCGGCCGAGCTGGTGCTCAGCGAGAAGACCGTCGCGCGGCACCTGTCCAACATCTTCGGCAAGTTGGAGGTGGGCTCGCGGACCGCGGCAGCGGCGTTCGCCTTCGAGCACGGGCTGGTCTGAGACCTCCCCCTTTTTCGGGCTTCCGGTACCTCGTCCGTGGTGGCATTGTGAGGTGGATCACACCCCCTCGGAAGGTTCCTCATGCGTCGAATCGTGTCCGCGTGCATCGTCTCGACAGTCGTCGCCGCACTCGGCGTCGGACTGGCTCCCCCGTCGTCGAGCGCGCCACCCGCGCCATCGGCTCCACGCAGTGACCAGCACCTCGACGGCTACATCGCGCGCGGCGTCACCAGCGACCAACTCCGCTCCCTCGCGGGCAGCGGCTACGACCTGACCGAGGCGCACTCCACGGGCGACACCAGCCGCGTCGATCTCGTGCTCACCGCGGACGAGGCCGAACGCCTGCGCGGCCAGGGCATCGACGTACAACTGGCTCGCGTCAAGGGCGGCAAGACGGTGCGTCAGTTCGCCGCCGCCCAGGCGGTGGGCGGCTACAACGTGTGGCGTTCCTACGACGAGCCCGGCGGCCTCGAGGACCAGCTCCGGGCGGCGGCCAGCACCTACCCCGGCGTGACGAAGCTGGTGAAGCTCGGCACGACCTACCAGGGCCGCGACATCCTCGCCCTCAAGGTGACCCAGGGTGCCCGCGGCCAGAAGGACGGCTCGCGCCCGGCAGTGATCTTCAGTGCGACCCAGCACGCCCGCGAGTGGATCGCGACGGAGGTGACACGGCGGCTGATGAACAGCTATCTGACCCGCTGGGCTGCCGACGACCCCGAGGTCAAGAAGCTCCTCCAGAAGACCGAGCTCTGGTTCGTCCCGGTGATGAACCCGGACGGCTACCAGTACACCTTCGACAGCGAGCGGCTGTGGCGCAAGAACCTGCGCGACAACAACGGCGACGGCATCACCCAGGTCGGCGACGGCGTCGACCCCAACCGCAACTACCCCTCCCACTGGGGCTACGACAACGAGGGCTCCTCCGACATCGCCTCGAGCGAGACCTACCGCGGCCCGTCACCGGCGTCCGAGCCGGAGACCAAGGCGGGCATCAAGCTCTTCAACACGGCCAAGGCCGAGTTCATGGTCAACTACCACTCCAACGGCCGGTGGCTGCTCTACAACGACGGCTGGCAGATCGGCACCCCGACCGCCGACGACCCGATCTACTACGCGCTGTCCGGCAACCTCGACGAGCCCGCGATCAAGGACTTCCACCCGGGCCTGTCCTCCGACGTCCTCTACATCACCAACGGTGAGGTCGACGGATACGCACAGGAGGCGACCGGCACCCTCTCCTGGACGCCGGAGCTCTCGCCCGGCTGCCCGGGTTGCGGGTTCGTCTTCCCCGACGACGAGGCGCTGGTCCAGGCCGAGTTCGAGCGCAACCTGCCCTTCGCCGAATCGGTGGCGGACTCGGCGGCCGACCCCGACGACCCGAAGTCGTCGCTCGGCACCAAGACCAAGCCCTTCTACCTCGACAGCGAGGACGCCTACAAGTCCGGCCTGCCGAGCGTGCAGCTGAGCTTCACCAAGTCGTACGGCGATCCGCAGCCCGTCGCCGTACTCGCGAAGCGCAGCCTGGGAGCCGTGACCGCGAAGTGGAAGGTCAACGGTGGCCCGACCCGATCCGCGTCGACGAGCGAGTGGACCGGCGGTGAGCGCTACGGCATGACGTCGACCTGGTACCACCAGGTCCGCGGCATGGTCACCGGCACCAACCCCGGCGACTCCGTCGAGGTGTGGTTCGAGGGCGGCGGCGAACGCAGCCCGTCGTTCACCTACCAGGCCGTGTCCGAGAGTGGCAACCGCGTGCTGGTCGTGGCGGCCGAGGACTACACGGGCGCATCGCCGGCCCAACCTGCCGGCGGCCCGTTCTTCGACGACTACTACCTCGACGCGCTCGCCGCCAACGGCGTCGACGCCGACGTCTACGACGTCGACGCGCAGGGCCGCAAGGCACCTGACGCCCTGGGCGTGCTCAGTCACTACGACGCCGCCATCTGGTACACCGGCAACGACATCGTGACCCGCACCGCAGGTCGTGGCGGCGGCAACGCCGACCGGCTGGCCCTCGACGAGATGCTGGAGTTCCGCGCCTTCATGAACGACGGCGGCAAGGTGCTCTACACCGGCGACTGGGCAGGCGAACAGTACACCGCCAACGTCGGCAACCAGTTGTACGACCCCAAGGGCACGAGCTCCTGCAACCCGCTGCCGGCCGGGCAGGACCCGCGCCGGTGCCTGCTGTTGCGCGGCTCGGGCGACGGCACCAACGACGTGCTGCAGTACTGGTTCGGCGGCTACCTCGGCATCCTGAACGACGGCCTCGCCGAGGACGGCAGCACGTTCGGCGTCACCGGCATCGACGACCCGTTCACCGCACTCGACTGGGCGTTGAACGGACCCGATTCGGCCGACAACCAGCACTCCACGTCGTCGTTCATCGCGACGAGCGGCATCCTGCCGGCGACGCAGTTCCCACAGTTCGAGAGCTGGGCGTCGGCTCGCTGGGCCAAACCGGGCGGGCCGTTCGACCCGCACACCGGCGAGCAGTTCGTCTACAGCCAGCTCGCCGACGTGTCCTACAAGCGGCTCACCAAGACGGTGACCGTGCCGGCCGGCGGCGGATCCCTGGACTTCTGGACGTCGTATGACACCGAGGGTGCTTGGGACTTCGTCTTCGTCGAGGCCCGCACGGCCGGCGGCGACAACTGGACGACGCTGCCCGATGCCAACGGCCACACCACCCAGGAGACCGGCGACAGCTGTGCTTCGGGCTGGCGCGAGCTGCACCCGTTCCTCGATCACTACCAGACCTACGACGAGGCGACCGGGACCTGCACGCCGACCGGCACGACCGGCACGTGGAATGCCGCGTCCGGCAACTCGGCCGGCTGGCAGGAGTGGAACGTCGACCTCGGCGCCTACGCCGGCCAGCAGGTGGAGATCTCGATCAGCTACGCGAGTGACTGGTCGACCCAGGGCCTCGGCACCTTCGTCGACGACGTGACCGAGCCGGATGGCACGACCACCTCCTTCGAGGCCGGTCTCGACGGTTGGACGATCCCCGGCGCACCTGCCGGCAGCGCCACCAACGCCAACGACTGGACCGCCACCGACGCCGGCGGCTTCCCCGTCGGCGCCGGGATCACGACTCCGAACTCGCTGCTCCTCGGCTTCGGGTTCGAGGGCATCGCGACGCCCGCCGAGCGCAACGCAGTGATGGGGAGGGCGCTGGACCACCTGCTCGACTGACCTGTCCACGCGGCCGCCGCGGACTTGCGCGATGCTCTTCCCATGAGCGAGCGCAACGTCCTCGGCGGCCAACTGGAATCCTGCGGCACCGAACCGATGACCGGGTTCCACCGCGACGGCACCTGCACGGTCGGGCCGCACGACGTCGGCCTGCACGCGATCTGTGCGGTCATGACCGAGGACTTCCTCGCCCACCAGCGCGAGGTCGGCAACGACCTGTCCACTCCGATCCCGGAGTGGGGCTTCCCCGGCCTCGCGGCCGGTGATCGCTGGTGCGTGGTCGCGGTCCGCTGGCTCCAGGCGTACGACGCCGGCCGCGCCGCCCCCGTCGTCCTTGCCGCGACCTCGGTGCGGGCGCTCGACGTGGTGCCGCTCGAGGTCCTGCGCGAGCACTCGGTCGACGTACCGCCCGATCTGTCCGAGCTGACCTGAGCCACGTTGACCTCTGGTCACGGAGCCTCGACGGGTGTAGGCAAGGACCATGGCCGTCCTCGAAAGCGCCCAACTGCTGGCAGAGCTCGAACCCACCGTTGAGGAGAACCTCAACCGCCACATGGCGACGGCGGACGAGTGGATGCCCCATGAATACGTCCCCTGGAGCCTCGGTCGCGACTTCGCCGACCTGGGCGGCGATCCATGGGAGGTGGCCCAGTCACAGCTGTCCCCGATTGCGCGTACGGCGCTCGAGGTCAACCTGCTGACGGAGGACAACCTCCCCAGCTACCACCGAGAGATCGACCGCGCCTTCGGTCGCGACAGCGCGTGGGGCACGTGGGTCAACCGCTGGACCGCGGAGGAGGGCCGGCACGCGTTCTGCATCCGCGACTACCTCCTCGTCACCCGCGGCGTCGACCCCGTCGAGCTCGAGCGGGCGCGGATGGAGACGATGGAGATCGGCTACGAGAGCCTCGACAAGTCGCTGCTCAACGTCTGCGCCTACGTGTCCTTCCAGGAGCTCGC
>JBDSPC010000331.1:0-7405 GCA_039914485.1 Nocardioides sp. | reverse complement strand
GCGCACGGCCGCGCGTTCGGCGCGGACGCGGGGCTGGCCGTGCTGGCCGACGTGGACGCAGGTGCGCTCGGCGACTCCCCCATGGTGCCGAGTGTGCGCGGAGACCTGCTCGAACTGGCCGGACTGCACGCCGAGGCCAGTGAGGCGTTCGCCGAGGCGGCTGCGCTGACCCGCAACGAGGGCGAGCGCGCAGTCCTGAACCGTCGAGCCGAGGAGAACCGGGAGCGATGTGATGAGTGACGTGCAGGACGAGGGGCCCTTCTTCCACGGCACCGGGCTCGCGGCCGAGCTCGCGGCGAGGGTGCGCCGCGCGTGTACGCCGTGGAGCCCACGGGGGCTTTCGAGGACGACCCCAACGTGACCGACAAGAAGTTCCCCGGCAACCCCACCCGGTCCTACCGCAGCGGGGAACCACTCAGGGTCGTCGGCGAGGTGACCGACTGGACTCGCCTGGCACCCGAGGCGCTGCAGGCCTGGCGGGACCGGCTCGCCGCCCTCCTGGCGGATGAGCGCGGCGAGATCATCAACTGATGGTGCTGCGATCGCCGTTCGCTCGCTTCTGGTGGGGTGAGGCCGTCTCCGGGATGGGGACCGCGGTCACGACGCTGGCCCTGCAAACCCTGATCGTGGTCACCCTGGCGGGTGGCGCGACCGAAGTGGGCTGGCTCAACACGGCGCGCTGGTTGCCCTACCTCGTGCTCGGCCTCTTCGTCGGCGCGCTGGTCGATCGCGTCCGCCGGCGACCGGTGATGGTGCTCTCGGACCTCGCGCGGGCCGCGCTCCTCGGGCTCATCCCGGTGGCCTGGGCGCTCGATCTCCTCTCCTTCCCGATGCTGCTCGCCATCGTTCTCCTCTTCGGGACTGCGTCCGTGGTCAATGACGCCGCCTCGCTGTCGTTCGTCCCACGGCTGGTTCCCCGTGAGGGCCTGCAACAGGCACACGCGCGACTCGACCAGGCCGGCGCCCTCGCGCAGACCGCCGGGCCCGCACTGGCCGGAGCGCTGATCCGCCTCATGGGAGCACCGCTGGCGGTGATCGTCGACGCCGCGACGTACCTCTTCTCGGCCGCGATGGTGGCCTCGTTGGGCCCTGCCTCCGAGCCGCCACCGTCGTCGCGCCCGCAGGGCGGGGCGCGACAGCTGTTCCTCGAGATCCGTGAAGGCACGCGTTGGGCGTACGGCGAATCGGGGCTGCGTCCCTTGGCCATCGCCACGCACGTGTGGTTCGCGGGCCAGGCCGTGCTCATGGTCCTGGTCGCTCCCTACGCGCTCCTGGTGCTGGACCTGACGCCGTGGGAGTTGGGCCTGATCTTCTCGCTCGCCGGCATCGGCGCGCTGCTCGGAGCATCGACGAGCACGAGAGTCGGTCGCCGGTTGGGCACGATCGGGGCCATCGCGTGCTGCTACGCGGTCTCCACCGTGGGTGTCGTGATCACGCTGACGGCGACCTGGGTTCCGCATGGCTGGGTCGCCGCCGGCGCGCTCGCCCTGGGCCAGCTGTGCCACGGCTGGGCGATGGGGACGAGCAATTCCCACGAGATGAGCTATCGCCAGCAAGCCACTCCGGATGCGCTGCAAGCCCGAACCAACACCACCCTGCGGTCCCTCAACCGGGCGGTTGTCGTCGTGGTCTCACCGGTCGCCGGGCTGCTGGCAGACCGGCTCGGCTACAGCCCGGTGCTGATCGCCGCATCGGCACTGTTCGGCGCATCGGCTTTCATGGTGGCCACCCTGGTCCCACGTGTGCCGGGACCAGGGTTGCGTCACGATGCTGATCAAGCTCGGCAGTGATCAGCCGATCGTGCTCGCGTCGATGACGAAGCGGTAGCGCACGTCGGAGGCCAGGACGCGCTCATAGGCCTCGTTGATCTTCTCGGCGGCGATGACCTCGATCTCGGAGCCGATGGCGTGCTCGGCACAGAAGTCCAGCATCTCCTGGGTCTCGGGGATGCCGCCGATCATCGAGCCGGCGAAGGATCGGCCGTTGGTGAGCAGGCTGAAGACGTTCAGGCTCAGCGACTCGGGCGGCGCACCGACGTTGACCAGCGCACCATTCACGGTGAGCAGCCCGAGGTAGGCGTCCACGTTGATGGTCGCGCTGACCGTGTTGATGATGATGTCGAACGAGCTGCGCAGGACCTTGAACGTGTCGGGGTCGCTGGTCGCGTAGTAGTGATCGGCGCCCAGGCGGAGGCCGTCCTCCTGCTTCTTCAGCGACTGCGACAGCACGGTGACCTCGGCGCCCATGGCGTGCGCGATCTTGACGGCCATGTGACCGAGTCCGCCGAGACCGACGACCGCGACCTTCTTGCCGGGGCCGGCGCCCCAGCGCTTGAGCGGTGAGTACGTCGTGATGCCGGCGCACAGCAGCGGTGCCGCCGCGGCGGGGTCGATGCCGTCCGGGACGGTGAGGACGTAGTCGGCATCGACGACGACGTGCGTCGAGTAGCCGCCCTGGGTGGTGGTGCCGTCGCGGTCCTTGGCGGCGTACGTGCCGACCATGCCCCGGGCGCAGAACTGCTGGTCGCCGTTCTTGCAGTGCGTGCACTCGCCGCACGAGTTGACCATGCAGCCGACGCCGACACGGTCGCCGACCTGGTGGTTGGTCACGCCGGAGCCGACCTCGGTGACCTTGCCGACGATCTCGTGGCCAGGCACGACCGGGAACGGCTGCGGTCCCCAGTCGCCGTTGACGGTGTGGATGTCGGAGTGGCAGATGCCGGCGAACTCGATCTCGATCAGCACGTTGTTGGCGCCGACCTCGCGGCGCTCGATGGTGATCGGGGCGAGGGGCTGTCCGGCCGCGGGCGCGGCGTAGGCGGTGACGTTCATCAGGTGGTGCTCCTTCGTGGATATCAGGGTCTGTGGGTGTGCTTCAGCTCGTCGGCGAGGACGCGTGCCTCGCCGCCGAGCTGCTCGGCCCGGGCGTTGTCGCCCGCGCCGATGGCGTGCCAGTAGTCGATCTTGAGTCGTACGTAGCGCTGCCGCAGGGCGACGTGCTCGGCCTCGATGTCGAGCCGGTCCTGCTGCGCGGTCAGCAGCGACACCTGCGCGTCCGCGGCCGCCGGACCCAGCTCGCCGTTGGCGACGTAGGTCCGCATGTCGGCGACGGACATGCCCGTGGCCGCGAGGCAGGCCACCCACATCAGCTGGTCGAGGTCGTCCTCGTCGTAGACGCGGTGCTTGCTGCTCTCGCCGCGCGCGATGTGGTCGATGACGCCGACCGACTCGTAGTAGCGCAAGGTGCTGGCGGGCAGGCCGGTCAGGGCTGCCGCCTCCTTGATCGAGTAGCTGTGGGTGGTCACGTCTTCGACCGTAGGAACTTAAAGTGCTTTAAGTCAAAGCTCGACACTCACACCGGAGCCGGATGCTCCTCCGACGGCTGCAACGCGACGACGGCGGCCAGGATGAGCGCGCCGCCCAGGAGGGCCGGCGCCGTGAGTCGCTCGCCCAGCACCAGGGCCGCCAGCACGGCTGCGGACAACGGCTCCACCAGCGTCGCGACGGTCGCGGCCGAGCCCGACGTGGTCCGCAGCCCGGCATAGAGCAGGCCGTAGGAGAGCGCCATCGTCGCGACCCCGAGGTAGACCAGCAGCAACGCCGAGACGGCGCTCGAGGCGAAGACCGGCTCGCCGGACGACGAGGCGAGCGCGATGAACGGTGCGAGGACCACCGCCCCCGCCGCGGTGGTGCAGGTGGTCATCGCGATCGGGTCGACCTGCTGCGCCAGCCGGTGGCCAAAGATCGTCGTGGCGGCGTACGTCAGTCCCGATCCGACCGCGAGGAGCAGTCCCAGCATCGGCCGGTCGCTCGGTGCCGCGGAGCCGTGTCCGGCAGTGGCGCTGATCAGCACCAGCCCGACGAGCGCCGCGGTCAGCACCGCCACCTCGCGCCACGAGGGTCGCGTGCGGGCGACCAGGTGCTCCCAGACCGAGGCGATGACCGGGGCCAGGCCGAGCGAGACCACGGTCGCGACGCTGACCCCGACGAGGAGCACGGAGACGAAGTAGAGCCCCTGGTAGAGCGCCGTGCCGCAGCCCACGCCGATCGCCAGGACGGGCCTGGTCCGCAGCACGTCGAGCGCGGCACCGGATCGCCGGGTGAGCACCGCGAAGAGGATCAGCACCACCGCGGCCAGCGCCATCCGCCACGCGCTGACCGTCATCGCCCCGAGCCCGTCGCGGTCGTGCAGGAGCGTGACGACGAGCCCGCCGGTGCCCCACAGGACTCCGGCCGCGCACACCTGGAGAAGACCGAGGCGCGCACTCACGCGTTCAACGTACAGACGCGCGGCAGTTGGGAGATGCTCTGTGCGTGATCCAGCGTCTCTTCGTCTACGGCACCCTCGCGCCCGGTGCACCCAACGAGCACTTCCTGTCCGGGATCGAGGGTTGGTGGGAGCCGGCCACGGTTCGCGGCAGCCTCGTCGAGGAGGGCTGGGCCGTGGAGCACGGCTATCCCGCGATCGCCCTGAGCGACGAGGCGCCGGAGGTCGACGGGCTGCTGTTCTGCTCCCCACTCCTCGACGAGGAGTGGGCGCGGCTCGACGAGTTCGAGGGCAACGGCTACGAGCGCGTGACCGCGCAGGCCCTGCGCTTCGACGGCCAGCCGGTCGAGGCGCAGGTCTACGTCCACCGGGCGGGTTAGAGCCCCAGCATCCGGCCGATGATCTCCTTCTGGATCTCGGTGGTGCCGCCGTAGATCGTCTGGATCCGCGAGTCCGTGTAGGCGCGCGAGATCGGGTACTCCGACATGTAGCCGTAGCCGCCGTGCAGCTGCACGCCCGCGTCCACGCACCGCTTCTGCAGCTCGGTGGTCCACCACTTCGCCATCGACGCGAGTGAGGTGTCGACCTCGCCGGCGTTGAGCCGCAGCACGCAGTCGTTGATGAAGACCCGCGCGATGTGCGCCTCGGTCGCCATCTCGGCGAGCATGAACCGGTTGTGCTGGAACTTCCCGATCGGCTTGCCGAAGGCCTCGCGCTCCTTGGCGTAGTCGAGGCACAGGTCCAGCACGTGCTCGATCGCGGCCACCGCGATGCAGGCGATCGAGATCCGCTCCTGCGGCAGGTTCTGCATCAGCGAGATGAAGCCCGATCCGAGCGGCCCGAGGAGGTTCTCCTTCGGCACCCGCACATCGGTGAACGACAGCTCGGCCGTGTCCTGGGCGTGCAGGCCCATCTTCTCGAGGTTGCGCCCGCGCTCGAAGCCCGGCATGTCCCGCTCGACGACGAGCAGCGAGATGCCCTGGTGCCCGGCGTCCGGATCGGTGCGCGCGACCACGATCACGAGGTCGGACAGGATGCCGTTGCTGATGAAGGTCTTCGACCCGTTCAGCACGAAGTGGTCACCGGCGTCGACGGCCGTCGTCTTGATGCCCTGCAGGTCCGAGCCGGCACCGGGCTCCGTCATCGCGATCGCCGAGATCAGCTCACCGGAGACGAGCCCCGGCAGCCAGCGGGCCTTCTGCGACGGCGTCCCGAGCGAGGAGATGTAGGGAACGATGATGTCGGTGTGCACGGCGAAGCCCGGCCCGGACGCACCGGCGCGCGCGGCCTCCTCGGCCAGCACCATGTTGTAGCGGAAGTCCTTGATCCCCGGGCCGCCGTACTCCTCCTCGACGTCGAAGCACAGCAGCCCGGCCTTGCCCGCCTCCAGCCACACGTCGCGTGACACGACGCCGTCCTTCTCCCACTGTGCGTGGAAGGGCGAGACGGAGCGCTCGAAGAACGCGCGGGCACTCGCGCGGAAGTCTTCGTGCTCCTGCTCGAGGACGGAGGGGCGTTCAGGCATGGAGTTCCCTTTCGTTCACAGATTGGACTGTGGTGGCGGCGTTCAGCGCATCGAGCATCGAGAACGGGCCGAGGTCCGACAGGCGGTGCCCGTTCGGATAGGTGACCGGCTTGTGGAGGTACGGCGAGGTGCGGGGTCCCGCGAACCGCAGTGCGCGTCCTCGCAGTCGCAGCGTGCGGCGTACGAGGGAGACGAACCAGGACGGTTGCGGCGGAAGACCCAACGCTTCACGCAGCGGTGAATCCATCAACGCCACCGTCACCCGCCGCACCAGCGGCCGGACAGGCGCGGGCGCGATCGCACGCGCGATGGAGATGGACGCCTCCGCGAGCGCCGTGTTCGCCGGGTCCGGGGAGAAGTGCGCGCGCTCGAAGTCGAGCAGCAGCTGGAGATAGCCGTCGTACGTCGTCGGCAGCCCCTTGATCCCCATCAGCTCGCCGAAGCGCGTGGTGACGCGGGTGATCGCGACGAGCTCGTGCGGGTGGGGCTGGCGCCAGCCGTACATGGAGATCCAGCGCACCGGCCCGACGATCGTGGTGGCCAGGACGTAGGCGAACTCGTCGTTGGGGATGTCGTAGTGGCCGTGGATCTGGTTGAGGCGCTTGACGGCGGCGTGCCCGCGCCCGGAGTCGATCCCGTCGATGGTGGACTCCTGGCCGATCAGGATGGTGTCGTCGTAGCGCTTGAGGCCGTGCCGCTCGAACTCGCCGGTCCGGTGCAGCAGCCTCGAGATCGACGGGACGCCGTAGTCGCGCATGAAGGCGATCGAGGTGCCCTGCACGTAGTCCCACGGGAACTCTTCGCGCGCGGTCAGCGCCAGGATCTCGTCGTAGTCGGTCTCGGGATCGAGCGCCTCGATTCGACGGAGGTTGTCGAATCGCCGCGGGTGCGCCAGGACGTGCGAGAGGCGGTTCAGGACACCCATTCCTTCACCTGCGCGATGGTGGCGGCGGGGTCGTCCGTCGCCGGGGTGAGGGACAGGTTGGTCACACCCGCCTCCTTGAACGCCTCGATCCGCTCGCGCACGTAGGACGCGGGGCCGACGAGGTTGGCGGCCTCCAGCCACTCGATCGGGACGAGTGCCTCCGCCTCCTTCTTCTTGCCCGACAGGTAGAGCTCCTGGATCTGCTCGGCTTCCTTCTCGTAGCCGAACTGGCAGGCGATGTCGTTGTAGAAGTTCTTGCCCTTGGCACCCATGCCGCCGACGTAGAGCGCGTAGAGGGGCCGGGCGAAGTCGAGGAGCGCCTTCGTCTCCGGGCCCTCGCCGATCGCCACCATGCCGCCGGCGTTGATCTCGAGCGTCCCGAGGTCGGCCGAGCGCCTCGCCGTACCGGCCGCGAGGGCGTCGCCCCAGACGAGGTGCGACTTCTCGGGGTGGAAGAGCATCGGGATCCAGCCGTCGGCGATCTCGGCGGTCTGCTCGACGGACTTGAGGCCAAGTGCGGCGATGTAGATGGGGATGGTGTCGCGCTCGGGGTGCGTGAGGATCTTCAGCGCCTTGCCGAGCCCGGTGACGGCGCCGTCCTCCTTGGTCAGTGGCAGCTTGATCAGGCCGTCGTTCTCGAGCCGCTCCCGCTTGAGTCCGCGCCGCACGATGTCGATCACCTCCGCGGT
>JBDSPC010000325.1:0-21194 GCA_039914485.1 Nocardioides sp. | reverse complement strand
CCCGGCCAGCGTTTCCGCTGGTCAGGGCCCCTTTTCGGACCTGTACCCCCGACCGGATTCGAACCGGCGCTACCGCCGTGAGAGGGCGGCGTGCTAGGCCGCTACACAACGGGGGCAAGCACTGCTTGATGCGGAGGGAACTATAGCCAAGGCCGGAGTTACGCTCCAAATCCCCCGCTGTGAGCGAGGAATTCGCTGGGATACTAGGACTCGAACCTAGAATAACTGGACCAGAACCAGTCGTGTTGCCAATTACACCATATCCCACTGACTTACTGGTTTTCGGCCCTTCTGGCGCATCGTCCGGACCGAGAAGAAACCTTACACGCGGGGCCGCGGGCCGACCAAAACGGGCGCCTCAGAACCACTCGTCGCGCATGGTCAGGGTCGTGTCGTCACCCGAGGCGAGCAGCTCGAACTGGGCCCGGGTGCGGGGCAGCTCCCACCGGAAGAAGTACGCCGCAGCCTGCCGCTTGCCGTCGTAGAAGTCGCCGATCTTGCCGGCGCAGGCGACGTACTGCTCCAGCCAGAGCCAGGCCACGACCAGGTGCCCGACCGCGTCGAGGAACACCGTCGAGTTGGCCATCATCCGATCGAGCGTGCCCAGTCCCGCGAGCGCACCGACGGTGTCGGTCAGCTGGTCGACGGCCTCCTGGAGGCGACCGGCGAAGTCCGCGGCGTCTCCCCCGAGCTCGCCGGCGCGCGCGATGGTCACGGACATCCGCGCTCCGAGCACGGCGAGGCGCGCCCCTCCGTCGGCCAGCACCTTGCGCCCGAGCAGGTCGAGGCCCTGGATGCCGCGGGTGCCCTCGTGGATCTGGTTGAGCCGGTTGTCTCGGTAGTGCTGCTCGACGTCGAAGTCGCGCGTGTAGCCGGCTCCGCCGAGCACCTGGATGGCGAGGCTGTTGGCCTCCGGGCCCCACACCGACGGCCAGTCCTTGACGATCGGCGTGAGCACTTCGAGGAGCTGGGCGGCTTCCGCCCGCTCCCCTTCCGTGGGTGCGGAGCTGAGGTCGTCGTAGACCCTCGCGGCATACAGCACGAGGGCGAGCGCGCCTTCGACGTACGCCTTCTGCGCCAGCAGCATCCGCCGTACGTCGGCATGCTCGACCAGGGCGACCTGCGGCTCCTCCGGCCCGACCGACACCGGGCGCCCCTGCGGGCGCGACCGGGCATAGGCCAGGGACTTGAGGTAGCCGGTGTAGCCCAGCGCGGCACCGGCCAGCCCCACGCCGATCCGGGCCTCGTTCATCATCGTGAACATGTAGGACAGCCCGCGGTGGGGCTCGCCCACGAGATAGCCCACGGCACCCGCCTCACCGCCCGGGGTGAAGGCGCCGGAGCCGCAGCTGGGTGCGGTGTTGACCGTGCCCCGCCAGCCCATCTTGTGGTTGATGCCGGCCAGGGTGACGTCGTTGCGCTCCCCCAGGGAGCCGTCGTCGTTGACGAGGACCTTGGGGACCAGCAGAAGAGAGATGCCGCGGGTGCCGGGCGGTCCTCCGGGGATCTTGGCCAGCACGAGGTGCACGATGTTGTCGGCGAGCTCGTGGTCGCCTGCGGAGATCCACATTTTCTGGCCGAAGACGCGATAGGTCCCGTCGTCCTGCGGGACGGCACGGGTCGTGATGTCCGCGAGGTTGGAGCCCGCCTGCGGCTCCGAGAGCGCCATCGTGCCGAGGAAGCGCCCCTCGAGCAGGGCCGGCACGAACCGCGCGACCAGCTCCGCCGAGGCGTGCTCGACCAGCAGGTTGGCGTTGCCGGCCGTGAGCGAGAGATAGCCGGTGGTGCCCATGTTGGCGGCGGCGAACCACGCGCCGGACGCCACGGCCACGACTATCGGCAGCTGCATCCCGCCGTGCTGCTCGTCGAAGCCCAGACGCAACAGGTCGGCTGCGGCGTACGCCTCGACCGCCGTCTTCACCTCCGGCAGCAGGCGCACCTGCTCGCCGTCCCAGGTGGGCTCGTCGAGGTCGGCGGCCCGGTTGTGCGGGGCGAACAGATCGGTGGCCAGGCGCTCACTCAGCTCGAGGACGCCGTCGAACGTCTCGCGCGAGTGGTCGGCGAAGCGCTCCCGGGTCGTGAGCGACTCGACCTCCAGCCATTCGTGGAGCAGGAACTCCAGGTCGCGGCGGGACATGATCTCCGACATCGGGGCTCCTCAGGAGGGGGTGTGGGTGGTGGCGAGGCCCATCCGCCGCGCCACCCACGTCGCGAGGACGAGGTAGACGAGCGACTGGGTGAGGGTGCCGGGCAGGCTCCACCAGGTGCCGCCGGTGGGGTTCAGCGCGCTGCTCATGTCGGTGAACGCGAGCGCGAGGCCGAAGGCGAGGAAGTTGTTGAGCACGTGCATGGCAATGCCCGCCTCCAGCCCGCCGGTGAGGATCACCAGGGCACCGGCCACGAGCCCGAACGCGAACCGGTCGACGAAGATCGGCACGTCCTGACCGATGCCGTGGGCGAGCGCGAACAGCAACGACGAGAGGAGTACGGCGACGGCGCGACTTCCGAAGACACCGCCGAACGCCTGCATGAGGTAGCCGCGGAACGCGAACTCCTCCCCCGCCGCCTGCAGCGGGGTCAGGATCAGCACCACGAGCAGGAAGTCGCGCGTGGTCGAGGTGAAGGAGTTCGCCTCACCGGACAGCTCGGTGCCACCGCCCTGCGGCACGAACGTGGAGACGATCACCGTCGCGATCAGCGCCACCACCGAGACGCCCAGGCAGGCGATGAGGAAGCGCCAGCGGATCCGGCGGGCGACGGACATCAGCCAGCCCGGGGCCAGTCCGTGCAGCGCGAGGTTGACCACGATCGCGATCGGGATCGCCGAGGCCAGCACGATGTTGATGTAGGCCAAGCCCAACGGCGTGACGTCGTCGAGATCGGTGACCGCGTCCAGCCCCGCGCCGACCGGCTGACCGGTCGCGAGCAGCCACCCGATCACCGGCACCAGGGCGCCGAGCGGAGCCAGCACGAACGTCGCGAAGAGCAACACGGGCACGCCCACGATCGCGCGCCAGGTGCCGGGCCTCCCCAGCCGATGGAGCCGGTGGTACTCCAGTGGCTCAGTCATCCGTCAGTCGGACATGGCGTCGCGCAGG
The DNA here is from genome assembly GCA_039914485.1 of Nocardioides sp. GTDB lineage: Bacteria > Actinomycetota > Actinomycetes > Propionibacteriales > Nocardioidaceae > Nocardioides. The sequence goes on along the minus strand of JBDSPC010000325.1, from coordinate 18,096 downwards.
CGTGCGATCGACCGGTCACGGCCCAGCAGCTCGAGCGACTCGAACAGCGGCGGGCTGATCTTGCGACCCGAGATCGCGATCCGCACGGGCCCGAAGGCGTGGCGCGGCTTGAGCCCGAGCTCGTCGACCAACTTGGCCCGCAGGGCCTCATCGATGGCGGCGGTGCTCCACCCGTCGATGGCCGACAGTGCGTCGTACGCCGCCTTCACGACATCGCGCCCGGCGGCGTCGAGCTCGTCGTGGCGGGTGAAGTCGGCATCGGCGACGAAGAGGAAGTCGAGCATCGGCGCGGCCTCGGTGAGCTTGTTGATGCGCTCGGCCACCAGTGGCATCGCCAGCTCGAGCAGCTGCGCGTCCGCATCGGAGACCGGGTCGGACACCACGCCCGCCGCCTTGAGGAACGGCAACGCCCGGTGGGTGATGTCGTCGATCGACAGCAGCCGCATGTGAGAGGCGTTGATGGCATCGGCCTTCTTGAGGTCGAAGCGCGCGGGGTTGGGATTGACATCACCGATGTCGAAGGCCTCCACCATCTCCTCGAGGGAGAAGATGTCGCGGTCACCGGAGATCGCCCAGCCGAGCAGCGCGAGGTAGTTGAGCAGGCCCTCGGGCAGGAAGCCCTGGTCGCGGTAGGCCAGCGCGTGTGCCTCCGGGTCGCGTTTGGAGAGCTTCTTGTTGCCCTGGCCCATGACGTAGGGCAGGTGGCCGAATTCCGGGGTGAACTTCGCGATCCCGAGCTCGACGAGGGCGGCGTAGAGGGCGATCTGGCGCGGCGTGCTGGACAGGATGTCCTCGCCCCGCAGCACGTGGGTGATCTCCATCAGCGCGTCGTCGACGGGGTTGACCAGGGTGTAGAGCGGGTCACCGTTGGCGCGGCAGAGCGTGTAGTCGGGGACGTTCTCGGTCTCGAAGGTGATGTCACCGCGGACCAGGTCGGTCCAGGTGATCGAGCCGTCGGGCATCCGGAAGCGCACCACCGGCGCGCGGCCGTCGGCCTCGAAGGCCGCACGCTGCTCGGGAGTGAGCTCGCGGCAGAAGCCGTCGTAGCCCATCATCTTGGAGCCCGCCGCCTTGCGACGCGCGTCGACCTCCTCGTTCTTGCAGAAGCACTCGTAGGTGTAGGACGAGTCGCGCAACCGCACCAGCGCGTCGGCGTAGATGTCGCCACGCTCACTCTGCTTGTACGGGCCGTGCGGGCCGCCGACCTCGATCCCCTCGTCCCACGTGAGGCCGAGCCACCGCCACAGGTCGAGGATCGCGTCGTAGGACTCCTGGGTGCTGCGCTCGCGGTCGGTGTCCTCCATCCGGAACACGATCGTGCCGCCGTGGTGGCGCGCGAAGGCCCAGTTGAAGAGCGCCGTGCGGGCCAGGCCCACGTGCGGCGAGCCCGTGGGCGAGGGGCAGAACCGGACGCGGACGGGACGGTCGGTCGTGCTCATCGTGCAGCCACCTTGTTCGTGAGGGTTCCGAGACCGGCGATGGAGACTTCCACCTCGTCGCCGATCTCCATGGGGCCGACACCTGCGGGGGTGCCGGTGAGGAGGACGTCGCCGGGCAGCAGCGTCATCACGCTGGAGACGTAGGCGATCAGGGTCGGGATGTCGAAGATCAGGTCGCTGGTCGAGCCGTCCTGCTTGAGGTCCCCGTTGAGGTGCGTCTGCACCTGTACGCCGTCGGCGAAGTGCTGCGGGTCGAGGTCGGTCTCGATCCAGGGACCCAGCGGGCAGAACGAGTCGAAGCCCTTGGCCCGGGTGAACTGCACGTCGCTCTTCTGCAGGTCGCGCGCGGTGACGTCGTTGGCGATCGTGTAGCCGTGGATGACGTCGGTCGCCTGCTCGACGGGCACGTCGCGGCAGATGCGGCCGATCACGACGGCGAGCTCGCCCTCGAAGTGCACGTTGCTCGACTGGGGCGGATAGAAGATCGGGTCACCTGGACCGACGACGCTGGTGTTGGGCTTGATGAACATCAGCGGCTCGGTCGGGAGGTCGTTGCCCATCTCGGCGGCGTGGGCGGCGTAGTTGCGACCGATCCCGATCACCTTGCTGCGCGGCAGGACCGGCGCCAGCAGGCGCACGTCGGCCAGCTTGAACTGCTGGTCCATCAGCTTGATGCCGACGTAGAGCGGGTCGCCTGCGAGGGCCACGATGATCGTGTCCTCGTCGGGCTGGCCGAACTCGTCGACCTCGCCCGTGACCACGCCGTACATCGGTTCGTCCCCAGCGGTGAATCTCGCAATACGCACGGACCCGACCCTATCGCCGGGGTGGAGGACGGATCGCGGCGCTCCGGGGCCGGACCCCCGTGCAGGCCCCGGAGCAGCGCACGCGCTGCCTCCCCATACGGCAGCGTGATCACGAGTCTGATGGCACCGACCGGGTGTGTCAGACCCTTTCGGGCGATCCCGAACAAGCCCGAACAGTCACGAGTACGAGGGCCGCTGCGGCCGGTTCAGCACAGGCCCTTCACATTCGACTGTGCGGTCTGCAGGCGCGCCTTGGCCTTCAGCATGGCCCGCTTCTTCTTGCGGATCAGCGGCCGGTTGTGGGTCGCCTTGGCCTTCTTGAGCGCCGACCGTGCTGTCTTGAGCTTCGCAGCCAGGCTCGGCACCAGGGCCCTGGCCGCGTAGCACTCCGGCGAGTAGTCGAGAGAGATCGTGAAGGTCGAGGCCTTCTCGTAGATCTTCGGGTACGTCAGACACGCCTTCTCCGGCCCGCCACAGATGTCTGTGTAGTCGCCGTCCACGGTGAGTGTCGTCTCGACCGTGTAGACCCCTGGCGTCACGACATCGGTGCCGTAGTCCTCCGGGCAGAAGCTGAAGGTGTAGAGCACCTCGCTCGTGGGGAATTCCCGCGTGTAGGTGGTGCCGGAGTGGAAATAGTTGTTGGGCCCGGTGATCCGAACGGTCGTGCCCCACTCGAGCGCGGTGTAGACGGGCTGGTCCTTCTGGTAGTTGGTGTATCCCTGCGCCTGGACCGCATTGCCGATGCCGATCAGATCCGCCGTGAACTTCAGCTGAGCCGCATCGCGACAATCGTCCGACTTGAGGTGGGTCAGAACCGTCGGCGTCACGGTGGCGTACTCACCCGTCACGCTCGGTGCCGCACTCGCAGGCGCCATCGGCGCGAGTACGGCGACGGCAGCGGCCATCGCGATGAAGCTGGACTGTCGACTGCGCAAGCGCATCGGGAACTCCCTCTCGCAGCGTTGCCTCCCGATGAGGCGACGGAGAGCAGAAGTGTGTGATGTTGACCAGGCCGGTCAGGCGCGTTCCAGCAACCCCGAACGTTCCCGAACAGCTCAGATGCTGCTAACGCTGCAGCCAGACCGCCGGTCGCAGTCGATGGAGCGACGCAGGCAGGGCTTCGACCAGGGTGAGCGCCAGGAACCCGGCGATCAGCTTGTCCGGCACGGACGTGAGCAGGTTGGAGGCCGTGACCGCCATCCAGACGTGGTGCGTCATGTCGAGCACCTTCAGGGTGATCGCGTCGGCGCCCGACTCCGAGAAGCCGTCCAGCGGTCCGATGATGATCGGCACCGACAGGGCCGTGCACGCCACGGCGGCGAGCAGGTTGAGCACGAAGAACCGCGGGATCGACCTGCCCAGTGCCCAGCGGCGTACGCCGTAGCCCCACACCAGGGCACCGGCGGCGTTGACCGGCGCGAACAGCAACGAATCCGGTCCGCTGGCCGCGACACCGGAGGCATTGGTGATCAGTCCGACGAGCACGCCCCACCAGGGTCCGAGCGCGATCGCGCTCAGGGCCGTGCCGAGCATGTCGAGGTAGACCGGAAGGTCGAGGGACTCCGACAGCAGGAGTCCCAGCAGGTTCATGGCGAGGCTCAGGGCGAGGACGCCGAGCAGGATGCGGCCGGTCGGGGCCTTGCGCTCGACCTGGGCAGCGGCCGGCTCCGGAGTGGCGACTCCGCGCGACCCGGACTGCGCCGCTCGGCACCGGGTGGCGAGCTCGTCGGCCAGGCGTTCGTCCCCGCCCAGGGCCAGCACGATGTCGGTCACGAGGTCGGAGTCCAGGCGCCTGCGGCCGGTGCGGAAGGCGTCGTACACCGTGGTCCGCCCGACCCGGGCCTGCTCGGGCGCGAGCCCGCGGGACCGTCGGACGCGGCTCACACCGAGGGCGATCTCTCCGAAGGAGGGCTGTCCGGCGCCGTCGCGGATCGCCTGCAGCCGCTCGACGACAGCATCGAGCGACAACGTCTCCTCCGACGCATCCATGCGCACCCCCCGGTTTCCGAGAGGACTGTATGTGCGCCGGACGGTCGGGCGCGGCCGATCTCGAATCCTTGGTCAGCTCCGCGGGCGGAAGCCGCCTCGATAGTGTCGCCCGGCTCGAACCAGTTGTCGAAGAAGACGCTCACCGACCCAGCCCGGCGGCAACCACCCGCAGGGCAGTGAGGGTGCGCGTCACATCCGCCTCACTGGTCGACCAGTTGCTGACCGAGACCCTGAGCACGGCCCGGTCGTGCCATCGCGATCCGGTCGTCCACGCGGTGCCATCAGTCAACATGCCTTGGACGACGGCGCGAGTCGCGTCGTCACTGCCGAAGCTCGCGCACACCTGGGTGAAGACGACGTCGTTGAGCACCTCGGCGCCCTCGATCGCGTCGATACCCGTCGCGAACGCCTGGGCGTGGCTGCAGAACCGCTCGACCAGGTCGGCGACACCGTCTCGCCCAAGGCTGCGCAGCACGGCCCAGACTGTGAAGGCCCGTCCACGACGACTGATCTCTGGCACCTTGTCGAAGGGTTCACCGGCCGCGTCGTGGATCAAGTAGTCACCGTGCATGCCCATGGACGCGCGCAGCGCCGCTCGGTCCCGCACGATGGCAATGCCGCAGTCATAGGGCACGTTCAGCGTCTTGTGCGCATCGGTCGACCATGAGTCGGCTGCCTCAGCGCCGGCCATCAGGTGGCGGTGCGCGGGTGCGGCCGCGGCGAACAGGCCGAACGCTCCGTCGACATGCACCCACGCGCCGTACGCACGCGCCAGCTCGATCGCCTCGGTGAACGGGTCGAAGGCGCCGGAGTGGACGTTGCCGGCCTGCAGCACGACCATGACCGGTCGGTCGTCGCCGCGCTCGAGCGCCTCCCGCAGGGCATCGGGGATCAATCGCCCCTGGTCGTCGGCGGCGACCACCTCCGGAGCGCCCAGACCGAGGTAGCGCAGCGCCAGGTCGACGGTGTCGTGACGCTCGGCACCGACCAGGACCCGCAGCCCGGGCGAGCCGACCAGGCCCTCGACCTTCACGTCCCAGCCGGCCCGGCGCAGCATCTCGTCGCGACCGGCGGCGAGGCAGGTGAAGTTGGCCATCGTCCCGCCGGTGACGAAGCCGACGGCGCTCTCCTCCGGGAGCCCCAGCAGGTCGAGCAGCCACGCCTCGGCAATCTCCTCGACCGCGGAGTGGGCCGGGGTCAGGGTGCGCAGGCCGGAGTTCTGGTCCCAGGCACTCACCAGCCAGTCGGCGGCCAGTGCCGCCGGATGGGTGCCGCCGATGACGAAGCCGAAGAAGCGGCCCGAGGGCGTCGCGGTCAGTCCGAGCTCGCACGCAGCGGCCAGGTGGTCGATGACCTCGGCAGGGTCGGTCGGACCGTCCGGGAGGTCCGTGCCGAGACTCGCCGCCACCTCCGCCACGGTCGCGGTCGGAGGAACCCGACGCTCATCCAGAGACGCGAGCCACGTCAGGGCGTGCGCGTGCGCGCGATCGAGGGCCGAGTTCTCCATCCCCTCAGTGTGCGAGGCCGATCCGGTCGCTGCATACCCTGTTCCGGTGGAAACGACCGTGCTCGACCGAGCGACGTGGCAGCCCCGGGCGGCCGCGCACGCCGCTCGCGTCGACGCGTTCATCGAGCCCCACCTCGCGCGCCGCGGGTCGTCCGTGAAGCACCCGGTGCACGACTTCCTCTTCACCTACTACTCCCAGCGACCCGCCAAGCTGCGGCGCTGGCATCCGGGGTACGGCGTCGCGCTGGCCGACGCCCCGGAGTACGACGGGCTCAAGGGGTACGGCGATGGCGCGGTCACCGAGTCCTACGTCGCCTCGCAGGCGACCTTCGTGCGGGGGTTGCTCAACCTGCTGCGCGCGACCGAGGGCCGATCGGCGCACACCGGCTGCTTCGGGCTGCACGAGTGGGCGATGGTCTACCGCCAGTCCCCCGCCGAGCTGAGGCACAACAACTGGCCGCTGCGACTCGGGTCGACCGGGACCGACGAGGTCGTCGAGGGGCACCAGATCAAGTGCTCGCACTTCGACGCCTTCCGCTTCTTCACCACTCCCGCTCGCGGGCTCAACGTGCTCCAGCCGGCGAACGACGACCGACCGTCCTTCGAGCAACCCGGCTGCCTGCACGCCGGGATGGACCTCTACAAGCACGCGTTCCGGTTGACCCCGATGATCAGCAGCGACCTGGTCGCCGACTGCTTCGAGCTGGCGCGCGACATCCGGGTGATGGACATGCGCGCTGCGCCGTACGACCTGGTCGATCTCGGCTTCGATCCGATCCGGATCGAGACGGCCGATGGCAAGGCGACCTACGTGCGCGAGCAGCGGGTGTTCGCGGAGCGGGGCGCGCCGCTGCGGCGCCGGCTGATCGAGGAGTGCGAGCGCTTGTGCCTGACTTCGCCCTCGAGCTGAGCTTCGACACCGCGAGCGAAGCGGCCGTCGTGGCGCAGTGGGAGGCACTGCGGGCGGCCGGCCTGCCGTCGCAGGCCGACCACAAGTCGATGACCAACGCCCCGCATCTCACGCTGGTCGCGGCCCAGGAGCTCGAGCCGGAGCTGGCCGACGTGGCGACCGCGACCGTCCCGCTGCCGAGCACGCTGGTCGTGCGCGGGCTCGTGCTCTTCGGCATGGGCACGCGCGTCACGGTTGCCCACCTCGTGGAGCCGGACTCCACGCTGTCCGTCGCCACGTCCGGTCTGCGCGAACGCGTCCCCGACGTGCGCCACCCTGTCTGGACTCCGCACGTCACGCTGGCGAGGCGAGTGCCGCGGAGCCGGCTGGCCGAGCTGCTCGAGGTGCTGGGCGCACACCCGTCCCCGACATCAGTGACCTGCACGCGGTTGCGCTGGTGGGACCCGGTCACGGGCGAGATCGAGGAACTGGCTCAGAACGTGTAGTCGAACGCCTCGATGGCATCGGCAAAGACGTCGGCGACGCGGGCGCGGGAGGCGTCGGTGTAGAGCTCGCGATAGTGACCGGCGGGCCGGGCGTTGCCCTTGGCGCGTGGGAGGTCGGGCGAGCCGGGGAGACCGAGGTGCGCCCAGACCTCGTCGAGCTCGTCGGCGAGGCGCTCGTAGCGCAGGACACGGTCGACCGCGAGCTTGCCGCGGATGCGATACATCCGGCGGTTGTTGGCGAGCTGCTCGATCCACTCCTCGCGGACGTACTGCTCGAAGTCGGGCAGCTCGGGCAGGTCCTTGTACTTCCAGTAGTACAGCGAGACGACGGCGTCCCACGGGTTCCGCTCGATCGCGAACGTGTAGTAGTCACGCCACGCGCCGGGACCGACGACGTCGCGCGCGAGGCGGGCACTCATGTGGTTGAAGGCGCGGCGAGGGAGCGGCGGCGCCTCGAAGTTCTGCGGCGCGAGGCCGCCGGCGGCGACGCGCAGCTCCTCGTCCTCGGGGCTGATCCGGGTGATGACGTCGTCGGGCCCGCACACCTTGGACAGCGCGATCTCGACGCTCGTGCCCGCCGTCTTGCGAGTCTTGAGGAAGATGAAGCGGTGGGCATGGGACGCGATCACGCGCCCGACCCTACCGGCGCCTGGGCGAGCACCGCCCCGATAACGTGGCGGCCGTGAACGAGAAGCCACTGCACGCCGAAGGTCGCCAGTTCACCGATGACGATTGGTACGGCGACGACCTGGGTGCCGCTCGGTTCGTGGACTGCACCTTCACCCGCGTCGACTTCGGCGAGGCGACCACGAACGGCGCCACCTTCGAGGGCTGCACGTTCCACAACTGCTCGTTCGGCTCGAGCGTCCACACCACGACCGCGTTCGTCTGGTGCGACATCCGCCGCTCGAAGTTCTTCGACGTCACCTTCGACGGCTGCAAGCTCGTCGGGACCGTCTTCTCCGACTGCACGATGCGCCCGCTGACCGTCCGCGGGGGCCAGTGGCAGTCGGTCACGATCCGCGGCGCCAACCTGAGCAAGATCGACTTCACCGGGGTGGACCTGCGCGAGGCCGACCTGTCGATGAGCGACCTGTCGTTCGCCGTACTCACCAAGGCGCGGCTGGACCGCGCCACGCTGCGCGAGACGAGGCTGGACGACGCCGACCTGCGCGGCGCGTCGTTGGACGGCGTCGACCTGGCGTCGGCGAAGCTGCGGCGCACGAAGCTCGATCTGGCAGGTGCGGTGCTGCTGGCCGAGCTGCACGGGGCCGACGTCACGCCCTGACTGCCGCCTCCACGCGGGAACGCAACCCGTCGATCACGACGTCCAGGCCCGTCCAGAAGTCCGGCAGGGAGTCGAGCTCACGCTCCACGGCCCCGGCGCTGATCGCCTGGATGGCCGTCTGCTCCTCGAAGGTGTGACCGAAGACGTAGTGGAGCAGCGTCCGGCTGCCGACGAGCGCGAGCTCGTCGCCCACGCCGGTGGCTCGCAAGATGGCCTCCAGCTCGTCGGCGGGGGCCCGCACGCCCATGCCGAACGCCCACACCGTGGCCACGATGTCGGCTCCGTCGGTGCAGGCCAGCATGGCGTCGCGCAGCTCGGCGCAGACTTCGCGCAACCGGCCGGTCCAGTCGTCGTGAGTGGCGGTGCGGGCCCGCCGGCCGCGCACGAGGATCTCCTCGGCGACAGCCGCGAGCAGGGTCTGCTTGTTGGCGAAGTGGTGGTAGATCGCGCTCGGCTGGACCCCGAGCTCGGCGCCGAGCCGCCGCATCGTCAGGGCACCGAGGCCGTGGTCGGCGACGAGCCGGTGCGCCTGGGCGAGCACGTCGTCGCGGTTGTAGCGCATCTCACTCCCCGTCGTTCTTTGACCGGCACGGCCCTGCCACCTTAACCTGAACGCCGTTCAGGTCAGTCCCATCCGTCCGAGGAGCACCCATGACGTTCGACCAGCTCGCCACCAGCATCCTCGACGGGAAGCCCGCGACCGAGGACGACGCCCTCGCCGTGCTGCGGGCACACGACGACGAGCTGCTCGACGTCGTCGCGGCCGCCGGCCGACTGCGACGGGCCCACTTCGACAACACGGTCAAGGTCAACTACCTCGTCAACCTCAAGTCCGGCCTGTGCCAGGAGAACTGCAACTACTGCTCGCAGGCCCTCGGCTCGACGGCGCCGATCTTGAAGTACTCCTGGCTCAAGACCGACGAGGCGATGGAGCAGGCCGCGGCCGGTCTCAAGGGCGGCGCCACCCGTGTCTGCATGGTCGCCAGTGGCCGGGGCCCGAGCGACCGTGACATCGACAAGGTCACCGAGATGGTCGGCGCGATCAAGGGCGAGAACCCCGGCGTCGAGGTCTGCGCCTGTCTCGGCCTGCTCAAGGACGGCCAGGCCGAGAAGCTCAAGGACGCCGGCGTCGACGCCTACAACCACAACATCAACACCGCCGAGTCCCACCACGACACGATCGTGCAGACGCACACCTACGCCGACCGCGTCGACACCGTGACCAAGGCGAAGACCGCCGGCCTCTCCCCCTGCTCCGGCCTGATCGCCGGCCTGGGTGAGACCGACGAGCAGCTCGTCGAAGCCCTCTTCGCGCTGCGCGAGCTCGAGTCCGACTCGATCCCGGTCAACTTCCTGATGCCCTTCGACGGCACGCCCTACGAGAACACGTGGGAGCTCGACCCGGGCCGCTGCCTGAGGATCCTCGCGATGGCGCGCTTCGTGTGCCCAGATCGCGAGGTCCGGATCGCCGGCGGCCGCGAGATGCACCTGCGCTCCCTGCAGGGCCTGGCGCTGCACGTCGCCAACTCGATCTTTCTCGGCGACTACCTCACCTCCGAGGGCCAGGCCGCCGAGACCGACCTCGAGCTGATCCGCGACAACGGCTTCGTGGTCCTGGGCTCCGAGGAGCACGACGCACAGGTCGCCGCCGGTCACTCGCACGACCCGGCCATCCGTCGCCGCGGCGCGGGGACAGACGTCGCCGCCAACGCCTGATGGCCCGGCCCGATCCGTCCGATCTGCTGGACTGGGACCGCGAGCACCTGTGGCATCCGTACACCTCGCTGACCGCGCCCACCCCGACCCGCCTCGTCACCGCCGCGTCCGGGGCTCGCCTCGAGATCGACGGTCACGAGGTCATCGACGGCATGTCGTCGTGGTGGGCGACCATCCACGGCTACCGCCACCCCGTCCTCGATGAGGCCGTACGCCGACAGCTGGCCGACTTCTCGCACGTGATGTTCGGCGGGCTGACCCACGAGCCCGCGATCAAGCTCGGCGAGATGCTGGTCGCGCTCACCGGCCTGCCGCACGTGTTCTTCGCCGACTCCGGTTCGGTGAGCGTCGAGGTCGCGATGAAGATGGCGATGCAGGCCCGGCCCGGTCGCAGTCGCTTCCTCACCGTCCGGGGCGGCTACCACGGCGACACCTTTGACGCGATGAGCGTGTGCGACCCCGAGGGCGGCATGCACACGCTCTGGGCGGGCGTGCTCCCGCCGCAGGTCTTCGGGCCGCAGCCACCTGCAGTCGGCGAGCCGATCGACGAGTGGGCTCGTACGATGCGTGCCCTGGCCGCCGAGCACGCCTCCGACATCGCGGCCCTCATCGTGGAGCCGCTCCTGCAGGGCGCCGGCGGCATGCACCCCTACCCGGCCGCGTGCCTGACCGTCCTCCGCGAGATCGCCGACGAGCACGACCTGGTGCTGATCTTCGACGAGATCGCCACCGGCTTCGGCCGGACCGGGCACCTCTTCGCCATGGACGCCGCCGACGTCAAGCCCGACATCCTCTGCCTCGGCAAGGCACTCACGGGTGGCTACATGTCGCTCGCGGCCGTGCTCTGCACCAGTGAGCTCGCCGGCCGGATCGAGCCGGGTGGCGTGCTGATGCACGGGCCCACGTTCATTGCCAACCCGCTCGCCTGCGCGGTGGCATCGGCCAGCATCGACCTGCTGCTCGAGGGCGACTGGCGGTCGACGGTCGGTCGCATCAACGAACGCCTGACCACCGGACTCGCCGCAGCGTCCTCGCTGCCCGGCGTGTCCGACGTACGCACCATCGGCGCCGTGGGCGTGATCCAGCTCGACCACCCGGTCGACGTGGTCGCCGCGACCGAGGCGGCGCTGGCGGCGGGCGTGTGGATCCGGCCGTTCCGCGACCTGATCTACACGATGCCGCCCTACATCTGCACCGACGACGAGATCGACTCGATCTGTGCCGCGATGCTCCAGGCTGTCGAGGTCGGCTGATGACTGGCTGGGAGCAGTGGCTCACCGATGAGGCCGTACACCGCGATGCGGCCGGCCTGACCCGACGGCTGCGGCCCCGGGGCCCCGACGACGACGTGATCGACCTCGCCGGCAACGACTACCTCGGCCTCTCGCGCGACCCGCTCGTCGTCGCCGCGGCTGCCGAGGCGGCCCGGGTCTGGGGAGCCGGGGCGGGCGCGTCGCGGCTCGTCACCGGGACACTGGCGCTGCACGAGACGCTCGAGCAGGAGCTGGCCGCCTTCCTGGGCCAGCCCGCCGCACTCGCGATGTCGACCGGCTACCACGCCAACCTGGCCGCGGTCACCGCGCTGGCCGACCGGGACACGCTGATCGTCTCCGACGCCCACATCCACGCGTCGCTGATCGATGCCGCGCGCCTGTCGCGCGCCGAGATCGCAGTCACGCCCCACGGCGATGTCGACGCGGTCGCCGCCGCGCTGGCCGGCTCGAACGGTCGGCGCGCGATCGTGCTCGCCGAGTCGATCTACTCCGTGCTCGGCGACGCGGCACCGCTCACGTCCCTGGCCTCCGTCTGTGCCGACCACGGCGCGCTGCTCATCGTCGACGAGGCCCACGGCCTCGGCGTCGCGGGCGCGGTCGGCGAGGGCCTGGTCAGCTCGCTCGGGCTCGCCTCGGCGCCCCACGTCATCGTCACGGCCACCCTCTCGAAGTCGCTCGGCGCTCAGGGCGGCGCGGTCCTCGGCTCCCCCGCCCTCATCCACCACCTGGTCAACCGGGCCCGTCCGTTCATCTTCGACACGGCCCTCAACCCGGCCGCGACCGGCGGCGCACTCGCGGCGCTGCGGGTCCTACGCTCGCGCCCGGAGCTGCCGGGCGTGATCCGGTCCCGCGTCTCGTCCCTCGCTGCTCAGCTCGGCGTGGACGTACCGGCGGGCGCCGTACTCTCCGTGCCGATGGCGTCTCCGCAGGTCGCAATCGCAGCGCAGGCCGAGTGCCTCGAGCACGGCGTGCGCGTCGGCTGCTTCCGACCGCCGTCGGTGCCGGACGGCATCTCGCGACTGCGGATCACCACCAACGCGGGCGTGCGCAATGACGCCTGGGCACGCGCGACCGACGTCCTGACCAAGGTCGTCGAGGCACACCGATGATCCTCGTCGTGACTGGCACCGGGACCGGGGTGGGCAAGACAATCGCGACCGCGGCGCTGGCCGCGCGCGCCTCCGGTTCCGTGGTCGTGGTCAAGCCGGTGCAGACGGGAGTGCTGCCCGGCGAGGTCGGTGACATCGACGACGTACGCCGCCTCGCGGGCTGCGAGGTCGTCGAGCTCGTCCGCCTGCCCGATCCGCTCGCGCCGGACACGGCTGCCCGGCTGGCCGGGGTGCCGCTGCCCTCCGTCGCGGAGCACGCGGCCCGGATCCTGTCGCTGGCGGACGACCACGACACGGTGATCGTCGAGGGCGCCGGCGGGCTGTTGGTGCGCCTCGACTCCGACGACGGCACGCTGCTCGACCTGGCGTCCGCCCTCGGGGCCAGCGTCGTGATCGTGGTCGCCGCCGGCCTCGGCACGCTCAACCACACGGAGCTGACGGTGCAGGCCCTGCGCGCCCGGGGCATCGAGCCGTCCGGGCTGGTCATCGGGTCGTGGCCGAGCGACCCCGACCTTGCGTCGCGCTGCAATCGCGAGGATCTCCCGCGCGTGACGGGGGTGCCGGTCATCGCCGTACTCCCCGCAGGCGTCGGGACGGTGGAGCAGTCGGAGTTCGTGGCGGCCGTTCCCGGGTGGTTCACCGCTGGTTGAGGAACCACCGATGCCCGAACGGGTCACGAAAGACCGCGACCCGGCCGGCGGGTGGTGAGTCCTCGGGCCCGCGGTCGAGGGCGGTCGCGGAGGTCACGATGCGTGCTCCACGTGGCCGATCCGGCCGTCGTCCATCACGATCGGGTCGTGGACGACCTCGGCGCCGAGCACGTCGACGCACCACTCGATCGCCGGGCGGGCATCGGCGACACAGAGATAGGGCGTCAGCTCGCTCATTCGTCCATGCAACACCCGTGGCGACCTCGCGTCGAGGGGGCCGCATACAGGTCGAGCCCGCGCGTGGATCAGGCTGCGGCGCTGGTGTCCTCGTGCGCGACGAGGGAGTTCAGGGCACCGAGGAGGCGCTCGACCGCGGCACTGTCGTCGAGGAGGTCTCCGCTCATCGCGGGCTCACTCACCACGATGTTCTCGACGACCTGCGCGCCGGCGATGCTCGCGGAGTGGCGCGCGTGCTCGTGCGACCACTTGCCGCCGTACGGCGTGGGGGTGGCGCCGACGGCCGCGAACGGCTTGCCGACGATGGCGCCGGCACCGTACGGGCGCGACAGCCAGTCGATGGCGTTGTTCAGGACGGCGGGCATGGTGCCGTTGTACTCCGGGGTCACGACCAGCACGCGGTCGGCGGCCGCAACGGCCTCACGGAGCGCGACGGCGCCGGCCGGGGCGGTGTCGCCGTCGATCTCCTCGTTGTAGAACGGGACCTGGTCCAGGCCCTCGACGATGTCGACGGTGACGCCCTCGGGCGCGTTGGCCGAGAGGTGCTCGGCGATGCGTCGGTTCAGGGAGTCGGCACGGAGGGAGCCGACGAGGACAGCAACACGGGTCTGCGAAGAAGTAGTCATGTGAGGCCAAACGGACCGCGGTCCGCTTCTATTCCGCAGTCGGGAAAAGAATTCACGGCCTAGGGTTGTCGACGTGCCCATCGAGTTGCGTCTCGCCGACCAGCAGCCGCTGGAGCGTTCCGACGCAGCGCGCAACCGCGAGGCCCTGCTCGCGGCGGCGCAGCGGCTGATCGACCGCTGCAGCGTCGAGGGCGTCACGATGGACGCCGTGGCCCACGAGGCCGGGGTCGGCAAGGGCACGGTCTTCCGCCGGTTCGAGAGCCGCGAGGGGCTGATGGCGGCCGTGCTCAACCGGTCGGAGACCGAGTGGCAAGCCGCCGCGATCGGCGGTCCTCCCCCGCTGGGCCCGGGCGCCGAGCCGATGGAGCGACTGCTGGCCTTCGGGCACTCCCGGCTGCGACTCAACCTCACGCACGGCGCCTTGATCAACGCCGCCGGCCATGCCGGTGCACGGTCCTACGCCGCGGTCTCCTTCTCGGCGATGCACGTGCGCTACCTCCTCACCGCCATCGGCGTACAAGGCGACATCCCGCTGCTCGCCACCGCCCTGATGGCGCCGCTGGAGGTGGTGATCCTCGAGCAGCAGGTGCGCACGGAGCAGATGGACATCGAGCGGATCCAGGCCGGTTGGGACGATCTCGTACGCCGCGTGGTGGCCGGCTGAAGATCAGCGGTGGTGCTTGCGCAACCCGAAGGTGAGCCCGTCGACCAGGGCGCCCCATGACGCCTCGATCACGTTGTGTCCCACGCCGACGGTGACCCACGAGGACTCGCCGTCGGAGGTCTCGATCAACACCCGGGTGATCGCGTCGGTGCCGTGGCCCTGGTCGAGGATCCGCACCTTGTAGTCGATCAGCTCGAACTTCGCGACCTCGGGGAAAGCCTGGCCGATCGCCGTCCGCAGCGCGGCATCGAGGGCGTTGACGGGGCCGTTGCCCTCACCGGTGACGACATAGCGCACGCCCTCGGAGCACAGCTTGACCGTCGCCTCGGAGACGGCCTCGCCGTCGGGCGTGGTCTCGGTGATGACGCGCCACGACTCGACGTCGAAGTAGGAGAGTCGGGCACCCTCGACCTCCTCGACGAGCAGCAGCTCGAACGACGCGTCGGCGGCCTCGAAGGTGTAGCCGGTCTGCTCCATCGCCTTGACCCGATCGGTGACGCGGGCAACCAAGTCGCGGTCCTCGTCGCTGTCAGTGAGATCGAAGCCGAGCTCGCGTCCCTTCAATTGGATCGAGGCGCGTCCGGCCATGTCGGAGACGAGCAGTCGCATGTCGTTGCCGACCCCGACCGGGTCCATGTGCTGGTAGAGGTTGGGGTCGACCTTGATCGCCGAGGCGTGCAGGCCGGCCTTGTGGGCGAAGGCCGACGTGCCGACGTAGGGCTGCCGCGACGCGGGCGGGACGTTGGTGACCTCGGCGACCGCGTGGGCGATCCGGGTGGCCTCGCGCAGCAGCCCGGCTGGCAGCACGGGACGGTCCAGCTTGAGCTCGAGGTTGGCGACGACCGAGACGAGGTCGGCGTTGCCGGTGCGCTCGCCATAGCCGTTGATGCAGCCCTGGACGTGCGTGGCCCCCGCGGCGACCGCGGCGAGCGAGTTGGCGACCGCGCAGCCGCTGTCGTTGTGGGCGTGGATGCCGACGCGCGCGCCGGTCGATTCGAGGACGTCCGTGACGACGTCGGAGACCCAGTCGGGCAGCATGCCGCCGTTGGTGTCGCACAGGGCGACGACCTCGGCGCCGGCCGTCATCGCCGTACGCAACACCTCGAGCGCGTAGTCACGGTTGTCGCGGTAGCCGTCGAAGAAGTGCTCGGCGTCCAGGAAGACGGTCTGGCCCTCCGCGCGCAGGTGGGACACGGTGTCGCGGACCATCTCGAGGTTCTCCTCGAGCGTGGTGCGCAGGGCGAGCTCGACGTGGCGGTCGTGCGACTTGGCGACGAGTGTCACCACGGAGGCACCGCTGTCGCGCAGCGCGGCGACCTGGGGATCGTCGGCGGCCCTGACCCCGGCGCGACGCGTGGCACCGAAGGCCGCGAGGCGGGCGTGCCGCAGGTCGAGCTCGGCGGCCGCACGGCGGAAGAACTCCGTGTCCTTGGGGTTCGCGCCCGGCCAGCCGCCCTCGATGAAGCCGACCCCGAGCCCGTCGAGCTGACGGGCAATCGTCAGCTTGTCAGCGACGGAGAGGTTGAGCCCCTCCTGCTGCGCGCCGTCGCGCAGGGTCGTGTCGTAGACGTGGAAGGAGCCCTGCAGGTCGAGCGGCTGGGACATCGGATAAGTCTCTCTCATCGGACTGATCGGGGCACAAAAAAACCTCCCGGGGGTCAGGAGGTTGGCGCGGTGGGAGACCCGTCGCGCTAGGCAATGATGATCGTGCTGGTGGTGCTCATGGCTCCACTGTGCCACGGACCGAGGGACCACGTGAGGGATCCGCGTTCGGTCTCGGATGGCGGTCAGGCGCTACAACCAGGTCGGCAGGCCGACGTCGGCGAACGGCCGGTCGGTGGCCGGCGCCCAGTTCGGCCCCTGCGCCGCGGCCGCGGCTCCGAGGCCGCTCGCCACAGCCGCGGTCGCGATCGCAGCGAAGAACCAGGCCAGCGGTCGGGCGCTGATCGGGTGCGACAGCCGGTTCACGGGGCCGCGCAGGCGCCTGCTCCCCGGGCCCCACCACATCGAGCCGCCCAGCACGACGCCGATGACCGCGAGGCTCGTCGGGATCGTGGCGCCGGCGGCGAAGCACAGCAACACCGCGGCCAGGCCGAGACCGAGGCTCCAGAGCACGAGCAGCAGCGCTCCCGGGATCGCCTTCACCACGTGCCACGGTGCGCCGAGCAGCACCTGCATCCCGTCGTACCACTTGGCACCGCGGACCTGCCGACGCGCGCCCGCCGAGCTGGCGGCCATCGAACCGCTGCGCAGGAGCCAGATCAGCAAGGACAGCGTGACGATCGCGATGTACGGCGCCAGCGCGACGCCCGCCCCGACGACACCGAGCCCGGCGAGCACGAGGATGCCGCGGCGCAGCTTCTCGAGGCCGGTGACCGGCGCGACGGCCACCGACACGGCGTCGACGCCGTCGATCCGCTCGGTGGAGCCGTCGGGAAGCACGCGTGTCTGACCTGAGTCTCGAGAAGACTCAGCTCCAAGCGTGGGCGAGACCACTTCGGTCGGGTCGATCGTGCCGGCCATCGCGGCGACGGCGAGCGGCATGGTGAACGGGTCGTCGGGTCGGTCCGCGACGACCGCGTGCGGGCCGCGCGTCCCGAGCCAGTCGCGCAGCTCGTCGAGCGTCGGACGGTTGCGCGGATCGGGCTCGAGGGTGTCCTCCACGGCCCGCCGGATCGTCGGGTCGAGGTCGGTGAGGTCGTGCTCGCCTCGGCGTACGCGGTCCATGATCGCCATCGACGGACCGCGACCGAAGGGCGCGCGCCCGGTGCCGGCGAACGCCACCGTCGCTCCCCAGGAATGGACGTCGGAGGCGGTGGACGCGTCCTCGCCGTAGAGGATCTCGGGTGCGAGGTAGCCGGGGGTGCCGAGCAGCCAGCCGGTGTGGGTGAGCTTGGGGTCGTCGGCGACGCGGGCCAGCCCGAAGTCGATCAGGATCGGGGTGCGGCCCTCCATCAGGATGTTGGACGGCTTGATGTCGCGGTGCAGGACACCGACGCCGTGGACCGCGGCCAGCGCCTCGGCCAGGCAGGTGGCGAACCAGACCAGGTCGGCGCCGTCGATGGCGCCCTCCTCGTGGATGTGGTCGTGCAGCGAGAGGCCGGGGACGTAGCGGGTGGCCACGAACGGGATGTCGCCCCACGGGTCGGCGTCGAGGATCTCCGCGACGCGGCGCGACTTCACCCGGGTCAGGGACGACACCTCGCGCGCGAGGCGGTGGCGCGCCTCGTCGTCACCGACGATGTGCGGGCGCAGCACCTTGAGCGCGACCCGTTCACCACCCGGTCTGCGAGCCAGGTGGACAACACCCATCCCGCCCTCACCGAGGCGGGTGAGCACTTCGTAGCCACCGACAAAAAGGCCGGGTGGGGCCTGTTCGGGCCGCGAAGTGCTCAC
>JBDSPC010000312.1:0-2984 GCA_039914485.1 Nocardioides sp. | reverse complement strand
ACGATCGAACTCGCGGGTCCGTCGGAACACCTCCACCCGATCGAGCGCACGCTCGTCACCGGCATGGCCTCGCCGGCCCAGACCGTTGCCGCGCTCCTGGCCAGCCTTGCCTACATCCGGATGCTCCGGCGCCAGTGACCGCGCGGGCTAGGCCGAGGGGTCGCGGCCGGCGAACGCGGCCAAGCGGTCGTATGCCGCAGCGTCATCGGCCACGGACACGGCCGGTTTGAAGACGTCGCCGCGGTTCTCGTCGGTCAGGCCCTGCTGCATGAACGCCAGGCCGGCCTCGGCAACCTCGTCGTCCAGGGGGCCACCGCGGCCGAGGGCATGAGCGAGGTCCCAGGTGTGCACCGCCATCTCCGCCGTCTGCCACCCGGCACCAGCGGCCTCGTCGGCAGCGACGCCGTGCCAGTGGTGGATCAGGTCGTCGGCGCCGGAGCGGAAGGTGGTCGCCCAGGTGCCGTCCGGGATCTGCGGGGTCGCGGCCCAGTCGACCTCCTCGCCGCGCGACATCTGCAGGAACCGCGCCGGCGCCGACGCCAGGTGAGAAGCCAGGTCGCGGACCGACCAGTCGCCGCACGGAGTGGGCTTGTCAAGGTCGTCCGAGTGCACGGCGGCGAGCACGTCGCCGGCCTGGTCGAGCGCGCGGGACAGGGTCACGATGGGCTCAGTCATTCCTGCACGCTAGGCCCGGTCGCGCCCGACCACAACGGGTCAGGACCCGAGGTAGGCGAGCTGCGCGCGCACCGAGAGCTCGGCCGCGCCCCAGAGGACCGGGTCCACATCGACGTACACCGTCTCCACGACGCGTCGCGGCAGGTCGTCCCCGGGAGCGAGGGTGGCGACGGCGTCGCGCACCTGGTCGAGGCGGGTACGGCGGTGCGCGATGTAGTAGTCGAGCGCACCGAGCGCGTCGTCGATGACCGGTCCGTGGCCCGGCCAGACGGACGTGATGCCCTGATCGGAGCAGAGCGCGTGCAGGCGGTCGAGCGAGTCGAGGTAGGCGCCGAGCGAGCCGTCGGGGTGCGCGACGACGGTGGTCCCGCGACCGAGGACGGTGTCGCCGGTCAGCACGGCCGACTCGGACGGCACGACGAAGGACAGCGAGTCGGCGGTGTGGCCGGGCGTCGCCACCACGTGCACCTCCAACGAGCCGACCGTGACCACGTCGCCGGCGCCGAGACCCTCAGAACCCAGTCTGAAGGCGGGATCCAGCGCCCTGACTCCGCAGCCGTGCGACGAGGCGAACTCGCGAGCGGCTTCCGAGTGATCCAGGTGGTGGTGCGTCAGCAGGACGCCGACGACGTCCTGGCCGACGTCGGAGACCGCAGCGAGGTGCGACTCGATGGCGGGCCCCGGATCGATGACCAGCGACTTCTCGCCGTCCGTGAGCACCCAGGTGTTGGTGCCGTCGAGCGTCATCATGTCGGCATTGGGCGCGAGCACGCACGTCGCTGAGGACCCGAAGGATCCACCCAGCCAGCTCATCTGGACTCCAGCAACGCCTCGTAGCCCGGCGGGGTCGAGAGGATGAAGTCCTCACCGGAGGAGATCACCTCGGGCGTGAACATGTCGACGGTCCGCGACGTGGCAGCGGCCAGCGCGGCCGAGGCGGATCCGAGCTGCCCGATCTCCAGGCAGGTGAGGTACGTCGGCGGCAGCATCAGCATCTCGCCCGCCTCGACGGCCTCGACGGCCGACATGGCGGGCACCCAGGTCACCGACGACGACTCGGAGGAGACGTCGCGCGTCACCTGGGCGCCCGGCAGCGCGGCGACGAAGAACCACGTGCGGTAGCGCTTGGGCTCGAAGACCGGCGTCAGCCAGCCCGCCCAGGCGCCGAGCAGGTCGGTGCGCAGGACCAGCCCGCGGCGTACGAGGAAGTCCGTCATCGACAGCTCGCGCGACTCGAGCGCGACGCGGTCCGCCTCCCAGTCGTCACCGGTCGTGTCATCGACGACGGTGTCGGCGGAGGGGCCGGCGAGCAGCACCCCCGACTCCTCGAAGGTCTCTCGCACCGCGGCACAGACCAACGCCCGCGCCAGCTCCGACGTGCACCCCAGGGTCGACGCCCAGTCGGACACGGACGGCCCGGTCCACACCGCGTCGTCGTGGGGGCCACCGGAGAAGTCGCGCGGATCGACGCCGCCACCGGGGAAGACGCACATGCCGCCGGCGAAGGCCATCGTGGTCTGCCGGCGCATGAGGTAGACCTCGGATCCGGACGCGCCGTCGCGCAGGATCACCACCGTCGCGGCGTTGCGCGGCTCGGCCGGCGTCGCCTCGCCGGTCTCGTAGGCGCGTGCCTGCGCGACGAAGGCCGGTGGCAGCGGGGGCCGCTTCAAAGCGTCAGCCCGCGACTTCGACGATGAGCTCGACCTCGACGGGCACGTCGAGGGGCAGCACCGGGACGCCGACGGCCGAGCGCGCGTGCCGACCGAGGTCGCCGAAGACCTCACCGAGGAAGTCGGAGGCGCCGTTGGCGACCTTCGGCTGGCCGGTGAAGTCGGGGGTCGAGGCGACGAAGACGACGGCCTTCACGATCCGGGTGATGTTGTCGAGCGAGCCGATCTCGGCGCGGATCGCGGCGAGCGCGTTGAGCGCACACTGGCGCGCGCACTCGTAGCCCTCCTCCTCGGTGACGGCGCCACCGATCTTGCCGACCGCGATCATCTCGCCGTCGCGCGCGGGCAGCTGCCCGGCGGTGTAGACGAGGTTGCCGGTGCGGACGGCCGGGATGTACGCCGCCAGCGGCGGCACCACGTCCGGGACCGTGATCCCGAGCGACGCGAGCTGCGCCTCGGCACCCATGTCAGGCCGCCTTCGGGCGCTTGAGGAACGCGACCAGTCCGCCCTGGGCGTTGGTGTGGATGGCCACCAGCTCCCAGCCGTCCTGGCCGAAGTTGTTGAGCATCAGCGCTTCGTTGTGGAGCGGGATCGGAGCCACTTGGTATTCCCAGACAGTCATGCGGCTGACCCTACTC
>JBDSPC010000239.1:0-5955 GCA_039914485.1 Nocardioides sp. | reverse complement strand
GACCGGGTCGTTCCACACGATCGTCACCCACGGCTTGGCGAGGAAGGTGATCTCGTCGGGGGTGAGCGTCGGATCGACCTCGACGGGGCTTGCGGCTGACACGGTCGCCATCGTGACACACGGGGTGTCGACCCTTCATCAACCGGGCTGATGTCCGGCCGCGAGAGCCGCCAGGAGCGGCACCGTCATATCGACCTCCGATGTAGGTGAAGAGGATCCGCATTCAGGACCAGGCCGTCGCGTGCCGGTCGAAGTCCTCGCGGTCGGTCCAGACGGGCACGACGCAGAGCACCAGGCCGCCGGGGTCGGCCATCACGACCCAGCCGTCCGCACGCTCGGTCACCGTCGCGCCGATGCCCTCGAGGCGCGCGACCTCGGCCACCACGTCGTCGGTCTCGATGTCGAGGTGGATGCGCGGCGGCGTCCCGCTGCCTGTCCGCTGGAGCTCGAGCGCGACGTTGCCGGGCAGCCGGTCGAGGGACTCGTACGGCGGGTCCGGGTCGGCCGAGCGGGTCGCCCCCTGAGCGCCCGCCCAGAAGTCGGCCGCGGCGTCGAAGGACTCCTCGGGGTGGTCGATCATGACGACGGCGATCCGGGACCGATGCATGCTCAGCACCACTTCTTCGCGAGGGTCGTGACGACGGTGTGGTTGCGGCTCGTCGCCACACCGAGCAGCTTCTCCACCTTCAACGGGTCGACGCCACCGGCCTCGTAGCCCGCTCCGAGCAGCAAGTGGCACGCGCGCCCGCGGACCACGGCGCGATGGTCGTCGGTCGACAGCGCCTGGACTGCGGCGGCGTCCTTCGCGGGCTCCTTGAGCAGCAGGATGTAGTGGCGCGACAGCTCGCGTTCGGCGTACAGCTCCTCGGCATCGGCGCCGATCTCGGCGAACTCCTTCTGGGTGAAGACGATCGTCGGCACCTCGAAGCCCGCAGTCTCGAGGAACGCGTCCTCGAGCGCCGCCTCGACCTTCGCGCGGGCGCGGAGGGAGGACGTCACGCGGACGTTGCCGGTGTTGATGTAGGTCTCGACGTCGGTGAAGCCGGCGCTCTCGCACGCCGCCTTGATCGCGTCCTTGGGGAACTTGCGCTTCGCTCCGAGGTTGATCGCGCGGAGGAACGCCAGGTGGGTCGGCATGCCCTCATCGTGCCATCGGCCACACCCGCAGCGGGTCAGCTCAGCCAGGCCCGGGCGCTGGTCGTGATGGCTGTGGTCAGGTCGCGCATGAGTGGTGACTCCAGGCGCCAGTGCTGCCAGAACAGCGGCACGTCGCTGTGCCGGCCGGGCACGATCTCGACCAGCCGGCCACGGTCGAGGTCGGCCTGGACCTGCACCTCGGGGATCATCCCCCAGCCCATGCCGCGGCGTACGGCAGTGTCGAAATCGCCCACGGACGGGATCCACGTGACCGGCGGAGTGAGGTGCCGGCGCGTCACCTTGCGCAGGAAGTCGTGCTGCTGGGTGTCGTTGCGGTCGAAGGCGATCATGGGCGCGCGACCCAGTGCGGCCGGAACGGGGCCGTCCGGGAGGTGCGCCTCGAGCCAGGTCGGGGTGGCCACGGCGCGGTAGCGCATCGAGCCGAGGCGGACGACGCGACAGCCGGGCACCGGCTTCGGGTCGGAGGTGACGGCCGCCATCACGTCGCCACGTCGCAGCCGCTCGGTGGTGCGGGACTGGTCCTCGCGGACGACCTCGAAGGTGACCCGGTGCGCCGACTGCACCGCGACCAGGGCGTCGATGAGCCAGGTGTAGAGGGCGTCCGCGTTGACGGCGATGGGTACGGCGACGAACGGATCGTCCTCGTCCGGCTCCTCCCCCTCGAGCAGCTCGGCCACCGCCTCGCGCTCCAGCAGCTCGGTCTGGGCCGCCAACCGGACGAGCACCTGCCCCGCCTCGGTGGCCTCCAGCGGCTTGATCCGGTGGACCAGGACGCGACCCACGTGCGTCTCCAGGGCCTTGATCCGCTGGCTCACCGCGGAGGGCGTGACGTGCAGCTCGCGGGCCGTGGCCTCGAAGGTCCCGAGCCGCACCGCCGTCGCCAGTGTGCGCAGCGCGACGGGATCGATCTGAGTGACGTCTCTCATAGTTAGAGAGTCTAATGATTCCTCAAAATACTTCGCTGGATTGAAGGCTATCCACGACCTACCGTTGGACACATGTTGAGCATCTTCGTCACCGGTGTCGTCACCGGCTTCGCCCTGATCGTCGCCGTCGGCGCACAGAACGCCTTCGTCCTGCGCCAGGGCATCCGCGGGGAGCGGGTCCTGCCGATCATCCTCGTCTGCATGCTCTCCGACGTGCTGGCGATCACCGTCGGTGTCGCCGGCTTCGGTGTCGTGCTCGAGCGCTGGCCCGCGGTCCTCCCGATGGCCCAGATCGGCGGCGGGCTCTACCTCCTCGCCTTCGGCGTCCAGTCGGCGATGCGCGCCTGGCGCCCGGCCGCACTGACGGCGGACTCAGGATCGACGATGACCGTGCGCCGCGCGGTGCTCCTCACCCTCGCCCTGACCTGGCTGAACCCGCACTTCTACCTCGACGCCATCCTGATGCTCGGCACCGTCGCCAACAGCTTCGGCGACCAGCGCTGGTGGTTCTGCGCCGGCGCACTCACGGCCAGCGCGATCTGGTTCCCGACCCTCGGCTTCGGCGCCCGCGCCCTGCGCGGCGTCTTCGCCCGCCCCTCGGCCTGGCGGGTGCTCGACTCCGGCATCGCCGTGGTCATGGCGGGCCTGGGCATCGGGCTGCTCGCGCACTGACACCGTTCAGTCCGCGAAGCCCAGCCCCCGCTCGGCGAACGCGTCGCGCAGGCGGTCGATCGCGATCGGCCCGACGCCGTGCAGCGCGGCCAGCTCGGCCTCGGTCCGCGTGGTGACCTGCTCCAGCGTGGTGATCCCGACGTTGCGCAGGGCACGGGTCGCGGGCGCGCCGATGCTGCGCGGCAGCGGCGTGCCCGACTCCCGCGGGGCGCGCTCGCGGGGAGCCGCCAGCCCGGCGTCGACCACGGTCTCGCCCCTGGGCGACAACAGGTAGCCGATGGCCAGCGACTCGGTCAGCCCGAGCTCCTTGAGCTTGCGGACGTCCTTCTTGAAGTCGGCCGTCTCACGGCCGACCTGCGCTGCCAGGTCGGGCGCCCGGACGGTCGGGTTGAGGTCGATCAGGTCCAACGTCTCACGGGTCCAGGCGCCGTACGCCGAAGCGTGGTCCAGCCTCGCGAGGCGCGCGTTGATCTCGGCCAGCTCCTCCGCGGACGGCACCTGCGCCCGCAGGGCCTCGCGCGGATCGGGGCCGGCGTAGACGAGGCCGATCCGCCAGGCCGGATCCTCGGGGCGGGCCGCGAGGGCTTCGCGCAGCGCCTTCAGCGACGGGGCGCCCGCTCGCCGGGCATCCTCCACGGTGATCCGTCCGGCCTTCTCGACCGACGTGACCTCGAGCAGCCCGACCGCCGTCCGCATCCGGGTGCCGACGACCACGCGGGGCTTGGCCCAGCGCCGGAATGCGAGGTCGATGGTGCCGGCCCTGATCGCGGCGAGCTCCGCCGGTCGGATCATCATGTCGCGCAAGCCTGCCAGACTCAGTCGACTCGCAGGAGGTCACCCGGCTGACAGCCCAGGACCCGACAGATACGGGTGAGGGTCGAGAAGCGCACCGCCTTCGCGCGGCCGTTCTTGAGGACACTGAGGTTCACGACCGTGACGCCCACCCGATCGGCCAGCTCGGTGAGCGTCATCCCCCGATCGGCCAGCACTGCATCGAGGTGGACCGAGACGCCGTGCGGCTCGTCGACCTCGACCGGCTGGCCCTTCGCCGTACGCGCCATCAGATCGTCGCCTCCACGTCGCGGCGCATGACCAGGGCCTGTGCCATGACCCGCTCCAGCCCGAGCAGCGCGACGGCGAGCAGGATCTGCAACCACGGGAAGTCGCTGGACATGAAGAGCGTGAGTCCCTCGTCGGTCATCCGGTTGAGCAGCGCCGCGTTGACGAACCCGGTGACGATGAAGTCGAGGGTCGCCCAGACGAGAAGGATGCCGCCCAGCAGGCGCAGGCCGCCCGGGACCCGGTCGGCGAAGACGCCTTCGCGGCGCGCGCGACGAAGCAGCCGCCAAAGCAGGCCGAAGAAGATCAGGGGCGCGAGCACCCACACCGTGAGCCCGAGGGCGCCGAGGGCGCGGGTCGCGCCGTCGGGGTCGGGATCGCAGACCCGGACCTGCTCGGTGTGCCAGCGGATGCCGTCGCTGAGGTGCATCGGCCCCATCGCCGGCGGGGTGGAGCCTTGCGTCTCCTGGAAGGCGACTCGCCCAGGCGCGACCGTGACGCACACCTCTGCGTTGAGGCCCGGGATCGAGCCGGACCCCGCGATGGCCCCGACGCAGACGGCCACGGTGACCACCGCCATCAGGGAGACGATCACCCCCACGAGGATCTCGAGCACCTTCAGCGGATCGGCATCCCGCGTGCTGGTCATCACAGTCCCCCATATCGATCTTCGATGTTGTCGACAAACGATAGTGCATCGTTTTTCAATAGGTCAATGGGTTGACCTCGTAGTGTCTGAGGCATGGCATCCCTGCGGACGCGACTGGGTCAGGAACTGTTCGCGCGCGTGGCCGGACCCGACGGGCCGCGTCACCGCGAGCGCATCCACGGCACGCCCGGGCCGCGCTGGTTCGAGCCCGACTCCGAGATCGTGCGCGTCCACGGCGACGCCTCGATGTTCATCGGCGGCATCCGCGCGATCCTGCTGCAGACGATGCACCCCGCCGCGATGCAGGCGGTCGCCGACCACTCCGGCTATCGCGGCGACATGTGGGGCCGGCTGGCGCGCACGAGTCACTTCCTCGCGGTCTCCACCTTCGGCACCGCCGAGCACGCCGAGCAGTCGGTGCGCGCCGTACGCACCATCCACGAGCGGGTGACGGGGACGATGCCCGATGGCACGCCCTACGCCGCCTCCGACCCGCACTTGCTGGCGTGGGTCCACGCCGCCGAGGTCGACAGCTTCCTGCTCGCGCACCAGACGTACGGCGCCCGCCCGCTCGACGCAGCCGGGTGCGACGCCTACGTCGCGCAGTCGGGCGACGTCGCGGCACGGCTGGGGGTCGTCGACCCGCCTCGAACTGTGGCCGAGCTTCGCGAGGTGCTCGACGCGTTCCGGCCCGAGCTGCGAGCGACCGACGAGGCACGCGCCGCCGTGCGGTTCCTGGTGCTGCACCCGGACCTGCCGCTCGCGGCCAGGCCCGCCTACGGCGTGCTGATCGCCGCGGGCGTGGCGCTGATGCCGCGCTGGACCAGGCGTCCACTCCGGCTCCCCTGGTTGCCCGTCTCCGAGCGGACCGTCATCCGGGCCCTGGGCGGAATGGCTACCGGCACGATCCGCTGGGCGATGACGTCCGGGGTCGACGAGGCGCGCGAGCTGCGGGCGGCAGTGAGCACGTCGCAGGGATCGAACTGAGATTTCGAGTCACGTCGCACCGGGCTCGCTGCGATTCGCCCGGTGCCGACGCCCTCAATCTGAGCGCCTGGTCGCTGCCTCGCTTGGCTCGGCAGCGGGCGCTCACAAGTTCCCGCGGGCGTCCTGCTCGCGCTCGATCGCCTCGAAGAGCGCCTTGAAGTTGCCCTTGCCGAAGCCGAGCGAGCCGTGGCGCTCGATGAACTCGAAGAACACGGTCGGGCGGTCACCCATGGGCTTGGTGAAGATCTGCAGGAGGTAGCCGTCCTCGTCGCGGTCGACCAGGATCCGCCGCTTCTTCAGCTCCTCGATCGGCACCCGCACCTCGCCGATGCGCGCGCGCAGCTCGGGGTCGTCGTAGTAGGAGTCAGGCGTGTCGAGGAACTCGATGCCGTTGTCGCGCAGGATGTCGACGGAGCGCAGGATGTCGTTGGTCGCGAGCGCGATGTGCTGGCAGCCGGCGCCGTCGTAGAACTCGAGGTACTCGTCGATCTGCGACTTCTTCTT
>JBDSPC010000230.1:0-7916 GCA_039914485.1 Nocardioides sp. | reverse complement strand
GTCCACGATCACCGGCGCGTGGTCGGACGGACTGCCCGCTCCCTGGGCCGGGTCGCGCTCGTCGCGGTCGATGAAGGCGCCGGTCACGCGCTTCGCCAGCGCGGGGGACGCGAGCGCGAAGTCGATCTTCAGCCCGCGATCGCGCTCGAAGCGCTGGCGGTAGTAGTCCCAGTACGTGTAGCCGGGCGCGTGCTCGCGGGTGACCTCGACGTAGCCGTCGTCCAGGAAGGCCTGGAAGGCGGCGCGCTCGGGTGGCGTCACGTGGGTCGACTTCGTGAACTGGGCCGGGTCGAAGACGTCGGCGTCGGTGGGGCAGATGTTCCAGTCACCGACGAGGACGGTCTCCTCCTCCCGCCATGGCGTCGCCGCGGCGCGGAGGCGGGACAGCCAGTCGAGCTTGTAGACGTAGTGCGGGTCGTCGGGCTTGCGACCGTTGGGGACGTAGAGCGACCAGATGCGCACTCCGCCGGCCCCTCCACAAATGGCGCCGATCGCGCGGGCCTCGGCGGCCAGCGGTTCGCCGTACCCGGGCATGTCGGCGAAGCCGACGGTGACGTCCTCCAGGCCGACGCGGGAGATCAGCGCGACACCGTTCCACTGGTTGACGCCCGCGACGGCGATCTCGTAGCCGCGCGCCTGCAGGCCCATCAGCGGCAGCTGGTCCTCGCGCGCCTTGGTCTCCTGGAGGGCGAGTACGTCGATGTCGTGCCGATCCAGGAAGGCCTCGACGCGGTCGATGCGGGAGCGGAGTGAGTTGACGTTCCAGGTCGCGATGCGCACCGGGCCAGCGTAGGAGACGTCGAGGCCGGCCAGAAGATTTAGTGCCCAGAGGCCTTTACACGCGTGATCTTCATGCGGGAGGTTCGATCCACGCACTGTTCTCGGGAAACAGGTGCATCTGCTGGACCTCCCGGGCGGAGCGTGCTCTCACACACCCACCTTGAGGAGAAACCTTCATGCAGCGCAACCGACTCGGGCAGCTTGCACTCGCCTCCGCCGCACTTCTCGCGGCATCAGTGGCCGCCGCCCCCGCCATCGCGGCCACCGAGAGCGACATCCCGTCGTTCTCGCAGTTCCAGTCGCAGACCTTCCGCGACGCCGACCAGCAGTACATCGTCAACGGCGACGAGCCCGTCGCGAACTCCGGCGACCTGAAGAGCTTCTACGACTCGATGGTGGGCAGCGCCAAGGGCACCACCACCGAGGGTCTCGTGGTCAACACGGTCGGCGGCGTCGACGACAGGTGGAGCGCCTCACAGGCCCTCAACCTGACCTACTGCGTCAGCACCAAGTTCGGCAGCCAGTACACCAACGTCGTCAACGCGATGGCAGCCGGCGCCGGCCAGTGGGAGGCCGCCTCCACGAAGGTGAACTTCACCCACCTGTCCGCCAACGACGGCAACTGCACCACGCGCAACAACGCCGTGCTGTTCTCGGTCGAGCCCACCAACACGACGTCCTACATCGCCCGGGCGTTCTTCCCGAGCACCGCGGACCGCTCGCGCAACGTGCTGGTCAACGCCACGTCGTTGATGAACTCCGGTTCGTGGACGCCGTCGAACATCGTGGCCCACGAGCTCGGCCACTCGCTCGGCTTCCGTCACGAGCACACCCGCCCCGAGGCCGGCACCTGCTTCGAGGACAACAACTGGCGCCCGCTGACGCCTTACGACTCGTCGTCGATCATGCACTACCCGCAGTGCAACGGCACGAGCAGCAACCTCGCCATGACGGCGACGGACCGCCAGGGGATCGTGGCCCTCTACGGCGCCTGATCAACTGATCCGCGAGCGCCCTTCCTGTCCCGAGCAGGAGGGGCGCTCGTGTTTCACGCGAGCCAAGGTGTGAGGACGCCAGGGGTCGCCGTGTCGGCAAGCCGGATGGCCGCCCCCAGCGGGATGTCGCGGGCGACGACGCGCTCGGCGCCCGCTGCCGTCGTGGCGATGAGCGTGGCCAGGGCGAGCCGCCGCTGGAACCACGACTGGTGCACCACCCAGCCGATGATGCCGTCGTGCTCGAGCACGGTGCGCACACGCGCCAGCTCGCCGCTGCCGACAACGATGTGCTCGCTCGTCGAAGCGTGCCCGAGATGCCTGTACGCCGCCTCGCTACTGAGTGCAGCGAAGGCAAGCGCGGCCCCGGTCACCACGAAGGTGAGCCAGACAGGGACATCGATCCAGAGCATGGCGACGAAGGGGATGGCGATGACGAGAAGCGCGCCCCAGAGGTGCCGGATGTAGGAGCGGCGCCGGGCGGCCGGGCCGTGCTCGATCAGCCGCACCGTCATCGGGGCATCCGTCTCGAGCACGTCTGCGCCCACGGATCGCGCGACAGCCTGGGGGCACGGCGGCAGGATCGCGGTCACGCCGCCGGAGCCGACGCCGGTGGCCAGCGTCGACAGCTCCGCGCCGCCGACCAGGCGCAGCAGCACGGGTTCCTTCAGCTCGACCCCGCGCACGCGCTGCTCCTCGACGGAGATCGAGCGCGTCGTGAACAGACCTGCGGTGAGGTGCAGCGAACCGGCCTCCCGGGTCAGCCGCATGTTCCACCACTGGACGATGTAGCCGGTGACGGCGACCATCACCCAGCTGGTGAGCCCGCCGACGAAGAGCGCGGCGACCACCAGGGTCAGCGCGAACTGGTGCACCCAGGTCCACGCCGACTCGGCCGTGTCCGCGATCGGCAGCTGGTCGCCGAACTGCGACAGCGCGCCGACCGCCGCGGCGAGGACGACCAGCCGGGCCAGGCTGAACGGGGCGAAGCGCAGCCACGCCCAGTCGATCTCGGCCAGCACGCGCGCGGGCGCTTCTTCTTGTACGGCGGCGGGCGCCGTACCCACCTCGTCAGTGGGGGACGGCGCCGGCGAGACGGGCGTGCGTCGAGACAGCAGGAACGAGCGCAGCCCGGCGGCCTCGGCGGCGGTGAGGGAGTCGAGGGTGATCCGGTCGTCGTCGACGCCGGTCCCGATCTGGACCTTGGTGAGCCCGACGACCCGGTGCAGGAGCGAGGCCTCGAGGTCGACGCTGCGGACACGGTCGAGCGGGGCGGTCTTGGTCTTCTTGTTCAGCAGGCCGCTGCGGATCTGGAACTGAGTGTCGGTGGCGCGGTAGAAGGTGGTGAGCCAGGGGAGCACCCCGAGGGCGACGGCACCGACGACGACGAACGGCAACGCCCACCAGGGCATGCCGCCACCCCCCGAGCTGATGCCGAAGAGCGCGACGGCGGCGGGGAAGGCGAACTGTCCGAGCACCTTGACCGGGTCGATCAGCAGGTTGCGGGGCGAGAGCCGCTGCCAGGCCACTTCCGCTGGCGCGAGCTGGTCGCTCACGTGGCGTCGCCCTCGCTCGCGCCGGTGATCTCGGTGAGCTCGTGCACGAGCTGCCGGGCGACCTCGCGATCGAGGCAGTCGATCGTGATCGGCCCGGCCGCCGATGCCGTCGTGACGGTCAGCGACGCGAGGCTGAACAGCCGCATGATCGCGCCCTGGGTCGAGTCCACGGTCTGCACCCGGCTCAGGGGAGCGACCCGGCTGTCGATGCTCAGCCAGCCGGACCGGGTGTGGATGGCGGTGGGCGTGATCTCCCAGCGGTGGATGCGGTAGCGCAGCTGCGGCATCACCAGGAGGTGGACCAGGGGCGCGACGAGCGCGACCGCCAGCAGCACCGTCGTCCACCATGGGCGGCCCGGGCCGTCGAAGATCTCTGGTACGGCGAAGACATAGACCGGGATGACGACCGCCCACTCGACGACCGCACCGATCAACGCGCTGATCCGCCAGTAGGTCACCGCGCGCGGCGAGACCTGGTGGGCGGGTTCGCGCAGGGCTACGGAATCGACGTCCACGCTCATGCCCCGAGCCTACGAGGCCACCTCGGCCGGCGAATCGCTGCGCCCTCCCGCGCGCCCGTAGACTCCCGGCCCGTGGCTCTCACCATCGGTATCGTCGGACTCCCCAATGCGGGCAAGTCGACCCTCTTCAACGCCCTGACCAAGAACAACGTGCTGGCGGCGAACTACCCGTTCGCCACGATCGAGCCCAACGTCGGCGTCGTCGGCGTGCCGGATGCGCGGCTCGCGAAGCTCGCCGAGATCTTCGGCTCGGAGCGGATCCTGCCGGCGAGCGTGGAGTTCGTCGACATCGCCGGCATCGTCCGCGGCGCCTCACAGGGCGAGGGCCTGGGCAACAAGTTCCTCTCCCACATCCGTGAGTCCTCGGCGATCTGCCAGGTGACCCGCGTCTTCCGCGACGAGGACGTCACCCACGTCGACGGCGAGGTCAACCCCGCCAACGACATCTCCACGATCCAGACCGAGCTGATCTTCGCCGACCTCGAGACGGTCGAGAAGTCGATCCTCCGCCTCGAGAAGGAGTCGCGGAAGGTCAAGGAGCTCGTCGCCAACCTCGAGGCCGCGAAGGCCGCCAAGGAGGCGCTCGAGTCGGGCACCCCGATCATCGCGACCTCCATCGACCGCTCCCTGCTGCGCGAGCTGTCACTGCTCACCGCGAAGCCGTTCATCTACGTCTTCAACTGCGACTCCGACGAGCTGGCCGACGAGGACCTCAAGGCGAAGATGCGCGAGCTCATCGCACCCGCCGAGGCGATCTTCCTGGACGCGAAGTTCGAGTCCGAGCTGGTCGAGCTCGACGACGAGGAAGCCGCCGAGTTCCTCGCGGAGGCCGGCGTCACCGAGCCCGGCCTCGAGACTCTGGCCCGCGTCGGCTTCGACACCCTCGGCCTGCAGACCTACCTGACGGCCGGTCCCAAGGAATCCCGCGCGTGGACGATCCGCAAGGGCGACACCGCACCCGAGGCGGCCGGCGTGATCCACACCGACTTCCAGAAGGGCTTCATCAAGGCGGAGGTCGTCTCCTTCGACGACCTGACCTCCCTGGGCTCGATGGCCAAGGCCAAAGAAGCCGGCAAGGTCCGCATGGAGGGCAAGGACTACGTCATGGCCGACGGCGACGTGGTGGAGTTCCGCTTCAACGTGTGAGGGGTACTCCGGATGGAATTTTGGCCGATTCTAGCCCGTTCTGTGCGGGTTTCAGGCCGTTCTGGACGCTTTGGCTCGGTCCGTACGACGGTGTCCTCCCGCTCCCCGGGTGAACGTCTCTTAACGTCATCTGGGGGATCCTGGGGCAGTGAGCGTGCCGCGATGGGTCGTCCCCGCCACGCCCGGCTGATCGTTGGCGCGGCACACGTCTGGTGCCAACTCATGCTGGAAAAGCTGGGCGACCCTGAAGCGCCGTGGTGGCTAGGGATCGAACTTCCTTGGGCGCCAAGGGCGCGATGGACGATGAGGTTGAAGCCGGCGCTGAACGCGTTCGCGATCACCTTCGCCGACCGCTGGCCGGCAGCAGAGTCCTACGAATTGAAACCGCCGGAAACACCGTCAGCGAGATGGTCCCCCAAACTCGCCGCGCGAGGGTCGTGCTCGTCAGTAGCCCACGGTGAAGCGCTCGCGCGCCACCGACGGGTTCTCGAGCTCGTCGACGATCGCGATCGCGTAGTCGTCGTACGAGATCGCGGGCGGACCGTCGGAGCGGGTCAGCAACTCGTCGCGGCCCAGGCGGAACACTCCGGTCCGCTCGCCGGGCCCGATGCCGGGAGGTGGGCTCAGGAACGTCCAGTTCAGCTCCGTCTCCTGCTGGATCCGGTCGAAGAAGCGGGCGGCCGCTTCGGCGGGCGCGGCGGCCGGGGCGGGGAACTCGGGTGTGTCCATGATCCGCGTCGTCGTGCCGGGCACCAGCAGTGTGCCGCAGCCACCGTTGACGAAGTAGCGCGGGACGCCGGATGCCTTGACCGACTCGATCAGCGCGGCGTGGTCGGTCTTGAGAAACTGGATGGACGAGATGACCACGTCGTGCCCAGCGATCTGCTGGGGCAGGGTCTGGCGGTCGTTGGCGTTGCCGGCCAGGGCCGTGACGCCGGGGAGGTCGAGGACGTCCTTGGGGTGCGTCGTGATGGCAGTCACGAGGTGTCCGCGTGACGAGAGCTCGCGAGTGAGGGGCGTTCCGACGTCGCCGGTTGCTCCGATGAGTGCAACCTTCATGTGTTCCTCCGATGTGCTTCTAGGTGATGCAGACGGCGTGCGGCGCTGCACCTGGGCGGTGAAGAAGCCCTGGGTCGAAGCGTCAGGCTAGGTGCGTCGGCAGAGACGCCGGCCTTGCGGTTCCGATGCACGGAACGCTTCCAGGGACCGACGCCGCGTGAGGGCCGACAGGCCCCCTCACGCCGCTCGCCGTGCGCCCCGCTCGCGCTTAGGCGGATGCAGTACTCCTAGAAATGGATCCGCTCGCGGACGCCGTCGCGATCGATGTCGACGTGGGTCTCGACGCGGTCGTTGCTCATGGGCAGCAGGCGAGCCCCGGCTGCCACAGTTAGCACAGCTCGGCGGTCACCTGGCTGAGCGAGCGACCTTCCTTCCTCAGCCGCATCGTGCGCACCAGGTGGGTTGCGATGTCGCGGTCGCCGAGACCGAACCACGCCTGCTCGATGCCGTAGGCCGCCAGCTCGTCCTTGCGTTCCACGACTCGTCGGTGCGATCCCAGCGGCGGTGCGATCCCAGCGGCGCTCGCGGTCTATGCCGCCACCGAGGGTGTACATCACGGTGTCGAGGTCCGGGCTGATGCGCAGCCCGAACAGCGTGATGTCGCCTGCCGTGTTGACGACCACCGTGACGTCACCATCCGGGTCCTTGATCCTCAGCAGACCCTCGATGAAGTGGGAACCCACCGGACAAGACCGTGACGCAAATGCCGCTCGTGTCTCGCAGGCCAGCTGCACCGTAGACCGGTGTCGGCGGTTTCGGCGAGTGGCACGAGGGCGTGACAACGCTTGTCCGTCAGAGGCACGGTGGCGCCGAGGATCGACGGCCCTGAAGGACATGGTGGAGACGATGGCGGAACCAGCAGCGACGCTCGAGAAGCGGGGGTGCGTAGCACTCATCACGCTCAACCGTCCAGCGGCGATGAATGCGGTCAACGGGGCGTTGTCGGCCGCGGTCGGCGAGGCGCTCGCCGAGCTCGACGCCGACGACGACCTGCGGGTCGGCATAATCACGGGGCGGGGGAGGGCCTTCTGTGCGGGCGCCGACCTCAAGGCGCTGGGTGCGGGCGAGGACCTGATGGCCGAGGGTCACCCCGAGTGGGGGTTCGCCGGCTTCATCGATCACGACGTGAGGAAGCCGGTGATCGCGGCGGTCAACGGCATCGCCCTCGGAGGTGGGGCTGAGATCGTCCTCAGGTCCGATCTCGCCGTAATGGGGGACGAGGCCTCGCTGGGGCTGCCCGAGGTGGCACGGGGATTCTTTGCAGCCGCGGGGGGACTCATCATGCTGCCGCGACAGGTACCGGCGAAGATCGCGATGGAGGCGGCGCTGTCCGGGCAGCCCATCAGTGCTGCCGACGCGTTGCGCTGGGGCCTGGTCAATCGGGTCGTGCCGACGACGGACGTGCTTGACGTCGCTTTGGCGCTCGCTGCGACGATCGGTGCCCACGCGCCGCTGGCCGTGATGGCCAGCAAGAGGCTGGTGCAGCGGTCGAGTGGTTCCGGCTCGGACTGGGACGCTGCGGTCTGGCAGCTCAACTCTGAGCTGGCCGCCGACCTCATCGGCAGCGACGACGCCCGTGAAGGGATGACCGCCTTCGCGGAGAAGCGCCCGCCCCGCTGGACGGGGAAGTGACCGAACCGTTCTGGCCGCCGGACCGGCGGCTTAGCATCGAATGCCGCCTGCGCCACAGTGGAGCCACCCGCCGGTTCCGTCGGCCGAGGACAGGAGATCCCCATGGGTTCCGGAAGCACCGGTGATGTGGTGGAGGCGCGGCTCGCGTCGACCGTCGTCGCTGTTCGCGACAGCGACGACGGCGTCGAGGTGTGGATGATCCGGCGCGCGATGTCTATGGCCTTCGCCCC
>JBDSPC010000225.1:0-14056 GCA_039914485.1 Nocardioides sp. | reverse complement strand
CGCACGTTGAGGCTGTTGCCGGTGCCGGTGTAGTCCATGTAGTAGCGCTGGTCGTCCTCGACGAGCCGGTAGTAGGCCGGGTTGTCGATGCCCTTGAAGCTCAGCGTCGGCCCGAGGTGGTTGCCCTCGGCGGTGTGGTTGTAGACCACGTCGAGGATGACCTCGATGCCGGCGGCGTGCATCGCCTTGACCATCGACTTGAACTCCTGCACCTGCTGGCCGTGCTCGCCGTTGGCGGCGTAGTCGGCGTGCGGCGCGAAGAAGCCGAGGGTGTTGTAGCCCCAGTAGTTGCGCAGTCCCTGGTCGAGCAGGGTGCTGTCCTGGACGAACTGGTGGACCGGCATCAGCTCGATGGCGGTGACGCCGAGCTTGGAGAGGTGCTCGGTGACGGCGGGGTGCGCGAGGCCGGCGTAGGTCCCGCGTTCGTCCTCGGGGATGTCGGGGTGCAGTTGGGTCAGGCCCTTGACGTGGGCCTCGTAGATGAAGGACTCGTTGTAGGGGATGTTGAGGCGGCGGTCGCCCTCCCAGTCGAAGAACGGCGTGATGACGACGCTCTTCTGCATGTGCTGCGCCGAGTCGTCGTCGTTCCTCGAGTCGGGGTCGCCGAAGTCGTAGCCGAAGAGGGACTGGTCCCAGTCGATCTCGCCGCTCGTCGCCTTGGCGTAGGGATCCATCAGCAGCTTGTTGGGGTTGCAGCGCAACCCCTCGCTGGGGTCCCACGGGCCGTGCACGCGATAGCCGTAGCGCTGGCCGGGCTGCACGGTCGGGAGGTAGCAGTGCCAGACGTAGGCGTCGACCTCGCTGACGTCGAGGCGGGTCTCGGTGCCGTCCTCGTCGAAGAGGCAGAGCTCCACACGGTCGGCGACCTCGCTGAAGAGTGCGAAGTTGGTGCCGCTCCCGTCGAAGGTGGCACCGAGGGGGTAAGGGTTTCCTGGCCAGATCTGCACGTGTCTCCTCGAATTTGGATCGTTCAAAGACTAGCCTGCGCAGGCGCCGACGCCCTCACCCGCAAGGAGTCAGAGTCCGTTCCGGCTGAAGTGCTGGTAGTCCTTCGACTGGTTCCAGTCGCCGCCCCACTCCCAGCCGATGCGCGCGAACGCCTCGACGACCGGGCCGGCGTCCACGATCATCCCGGGTCGGACCACGTCACGACGCAGGTAGGAGCCGGCGAGCTCCGGCAGCACCACGTCGCCCTTGAGATAGGGGTTCTGGAAGGTGTTCACGTCGATCGCCAGGCCGTAGGCGTGCTGGGAGAAGTAGGTCGCCCCGGTGCTCGGCCGGCAGACGAAGGACCCGGTCCCGTTGCCGTCGCCGGTGGCCGGCGCGTCGGGGTCGTAGGAGCGCACGATCCCGACCTGCTCCTGCGGGAACCGCTCGCGGTAGAGCGTGCGGAAGACGCTGACGATGTCGTCGGCAGCCGCACGGTGGACCAACAACTCCCCCGTATGGCGCTGCGCGTCGAAGCCCCAGAACGTGAGCCGAAGCCAGGCCAGGTCGGTGGCGGCGACCGGGCAGCCGTCCACCCAGCTCGAGCGGGCGATCACCCTCGCGGGTGCCGGCGAGACGACCTTGGCCTTGAAGCCGCGCCCGGGAC
This sequence comes from Nocardioides sp., assembly GCA_039914485.1. Taxonomy (GTDB): domain Bacteria; phylum Actinomycetota; class Actinomycetes; order Propionibacteriales; family Nocardioidaceae; genus Nocardioides. Next base: position 12,462 of record JBDSPC010000225.1, on the reverse strand, counting down.
GCGTCGGCACCGTGTCGGGCAGGGTCCAGCGACGGTTGCGCAGCACCGGCGGCGTCGGTCGCACTTCGCCGTACCCGCTCGAGGTCTTGGGGAGCTCGCGGGTGCCGAGCCAGGCCGGAGGCCTGGACCCGAAGCCGGTCGCGGGCTCGAGGAGGGTGCCGTCGGTGGGGGCCGTTGGTTTCGTGACGAGCCTTCGGCCCTCCTCAACCGCCGGGGATGAAGGGGATGTCGGGGATGACGGGGTCGGCGTCGCACCGCAGCCGGCGACGAGGACGGCCAACAACACGGCGGCAGCACGCATCGACGTCGACCTGATCACACCTGCAACTTATCCCGCGACACAGCAGGTGACCGGCCAGTAACATTGCGGCCATGAGCCGCGACATCTACGACGACGACCACGAGGCGTTCCGCGCCTCCGTCAAGGAATTCCTGGACCGGGAGGTCATCCCGCACCTGGACGACTACACTGCCGGCCACGGTCTCGCGCGCGAGTTCTGGCTGGCTGCCGGCAAGCAGGGCTTCCTCGGCCTCGAGGTCCCCGAGGAGTTCGGTGGCTCCGAGGCCGGCGACTATCGCTTCAACGCGGTCCTCACCGAGGAGCTCGCCAAGGTCAACATGACCCTGCCGTCGTGCGTGGGGATCCACGCAGACATCGTCGCGCCCTACCTCGTGCACCTCACCAACGACGAGCAGAAGGCGCGCTGGCTGCCGAAGTTCTGCTCCGGCGAGCTGCTCACCGCCATCGGCATGACCGAGCCCGGCGGCGGCTCCGACCTCGCCAACCTGAAGACCACCGCGGTTCAGGACGGCGACGACTGGATCATCAACGGCTCCAAGACCTTCATCACCAACGGCGGCAGCGCCGACCTGGTCGTGGTCGCCGCGCGCACCAGCCCGGAGAAGAAGGCCAAGGGCATCTCGCTCTTCGGCGTCGACACGTCGCTCCCGGGCTTCTCCGTCGGCCGCGTGCTCGACAAGGTCGGCCAGGACGAGTCCGACACCGCCGAGCTGTCCTTCGAGGACGTGCGCGTCAGCAACGCCGACCTGATCGGCCCGCTCGACACCGGCTTCATCTCGATGATGCAGTTCCTGCCGCAGGAGCGCCTCGGCTCGGCGGTCACCAACCTCGCGCACGCCAAGCAGATCCTCGAGGAGACGATCACCTACGCCAAGGAGCGCAACGCCTTCGGCCAGCCGATCGGCAACTTCCAGTCCAACGCCTTCCTGATGGCCGAGCTCGTCACGAAGATCGAGGTGACGCAGGCCTACGTCGACCAGTGCGTCGTCAAGCACACCCGCAGCGAGCTCACCGCGGTCGACGCGGCGAAGGCGAAGTGGTGGACCTCGCAGGTCCAGAACGAGGTCCTCGACCACTGCGTCCAGCTGCACGGCGGCTACGGCTACATGAACGAATACCGCGTCGCCCGCGCCTGGCGCGACGCCCGCGTCACGAAGATCTGGGCCGGGTCCAACGAGATCATGAAGATGCTGATCGGGCGTGACCTGGGCTTTCACTAGGGGGTTCCAGTGAGCCGGATGTTCGTGGCGGTGATCCCGCCGGAGGAAGTCGTCGAGGACCTCGACGACTTCCTCTCCGTACGCCGCAGCGCGGGTGAGTTCAGGTGGACGCTGGCCGACCAGTGGCATGTGACGCTCGCCTTCGCCGCGCACGTCCCCGACCGCTCCTTCGACTCGCTGTGTGCAGGTCTCGAGTCGGTGGCCGGGAAGCATGCGGCGTACGACACGAGGATCGGCGGCGGCGGCGCGTTCCCGCATCCAGATGCGGCACGGGTGCTCTTCGCGGGTGTCGAGGGGTCGTTCTCCTCGCTGGCCCGAGCGGCTCGCAGTGCCGTGTCGAGCGCCGGGGTCGCCGTCGACGGCCAGCGGTTCCACCCGCACATGACGCTCGCCCGGCTGGGCCGTCCAGCCAACGTGACGAAGTGGGTGCGGCTGCTCGACTCCTATTCCGGTCCGGCGTGGCCGGTGTCCGAGCTGGCGCTGGTGGAGTCGCACCTGGGCGAGGGACCTCGTCGCCGTCCGCGCTACGAGGTGCGCGCGACGTTCCCCTTCATTGGCGGTTGAGGGGGCGCGCCAGCGCCGTCTCGAAACCAGCCGAGCCTCACCTTCGTTGCGATCGCCGGGGGCACGGGTGAGGCTTGACGCATGAGCTTCGAGATCGGCACCGACGCGGACCCGCAGCACTGGCACGAGATGACCGACGCCGCCGGCGGCAACCGGATGAACGCGCTGCGAGCCGCGGTCCTCGGCGCCAACGACGGCATCGTCTCGACGGCCGGCATCGTGATGGGTGTCGCCGGCGCAACCAGTGACCGCACGGCGCTGCTGATCGCGGGCGTCGCCGGACTCGTCGCAGGTGCGATGAGCATGGGCACCGGCGAGTACGTCTCGGTCAGCACCCAGCGCGACTCGGAGAAGTCGATCCTGCGGCTGGAGGCCGAGGAGCTCGAGGCGATGCCCGAGACCGAGGAGCGCGAGCTGGCGAAGATGTACGAGGAGAAGGGGCTCGACGCCGAGCTGGCCGAGAGGGTCGCGGCCCAGCTGACCGCACACGACGCACTCGGCGCCCACGCCGACATCGAGTTCGGCATCGACCCCAACGACCTCACCAACCCGTGGCACGCAGCCTGGGCCTCGATGATCTCGTTCACCCTCGGTGCCATGCTGCCGCTGCTGTGCGTCGTCCTGGTCCCCGCGAGCGTGCGGATCGTCGTCACAGTGCTCGCCGTCGTGCTGGCCCTTGCCCTCACGGGCTTCGTGAGTGCCCGCCTGAGCCTCAGCCCCCGCCTGCGGGCGATCCTGCGCAACGTGATCGGCGGGCTGCTCTCGATGGGCGTGACCTACCTGATCGGCTCGCTCGTCGGCATCGGGATCGGCTGAGTCGGGTCCCCTCGCCGCAAGCGGCCGCGGGGCTCACTCGGGTCCTCAGCCCCGACTGCGTCGGGCTTGAGGACCCAAAACTCACCCCAGCGCCCGCACGATGTCCTCGACGCGGTCCTTGGCATCGCCGAAGAGCATCCGCGAGTTGTCCTTGAAGAACAGCGGGTTCTGGACGCCGGCATAGCCGGTGGCCATCGAGCGCTTGAAGACGACGACGTCCTTGGCGTGCCACACCTCGAGCACGGGCATGCCCGCGATCGGCGAGCCCGGCTCCTCGAGCGCGGCCGGGTTGACGGTGTCGTTGGCGCCGATGACGAGCACGACGTCGGTCTTGGCGAAGTCCTCGTTGATCTCGTCCATCTCGAGCACGATGTCGTAGGGCACCTTGGCCTCGGCGAGCAGCACGTTCATGTGGCCGGGCAGCCGACCGGCGACCGGGTGGATGCCGAAGCGGACCTCGACGCCCTTCGCGCGGAGCTTCCTGGTCAGCTCGGCGACGGGGTACTGCGCCTGCGCGACCGCCATGCCGTAGCCGGGCGTGATCACGACGGACTTCGCCTCCACGAGCAGCTCGGCGACCTCGTCGGCCTGCACCTCGCGGTGCTCGCCGTAGTCGCGGGCCTCGCCACTGACGGCGCCGTCGGACCCGAAGCCGCCGGCGATGACGCTGATGAACGAGCGGTTCATCGCCTTGCACATGATGTAGCTGAGGATCGCACCGGAGGACCCGACGAGGGAGCCGACGATGATCAGCAGGTCGTTGCTGAGCATGAAGCCGGCAGCCGCCGCGGCCCAGCCGGAGTAGGAGTTCAGCATCGACACCACGACCGGCATGTCGCCGCCGCCGATGGCCGCGACGAGGTGGAAGCCGAGCAGCAGCGCGAGCGCGGTCATCACGATCAGCGGCACCAGGCCGAGGTCGCCCTCGACCGGCACGAACCACACGAGCAGCAGTGCCGAGGCGACCAGGATGCCGAGGTTGAGCAGGTGCCGACCCGGCAGCGCGAGCGGCGTCGACTTCATCTTCGCGCTGAGCTTCAGGTAGGCCACGATCGAGCCGGTGAAGGTGACGGCACCGATGAAGACGCCGATGAAGACCTCGACGTCGTGGATGGTGGCCAGCGACCCCTCGAGGTGCTCCTCCGACAGGTAGGAGTTGAAGCCCACCAGCACGGCGGCGGCACCGACGAAGCTGTGCAGGATCGCCACCAGCTCCGGCATCCCCGTCATCTCGACGGTGCGGGCGCGCCAGGCGCCGATGACGGCACCGATCGCCATCGCGATAACGATGAGCACCAGCGTCAGCGCGAGCGGGCGCTGGTCGCCGTACTGACTGTTGCGAGCCGCCAGGACGAGCGTCGCGCCGAGCGCGAGCCCCATGCCGGCCATGCCGAACGTGTTGCCGCGACGCGCGGTCTCGTGCTTGGAGAGTCCACCCAGCGCGAGGATGAAGAGGATCGCGGCGAGGATGTAGGCGGCCTGGATCAGGCCGGGCAGTCGATCGGAGGTCAGGAAGTCCATCGCTCAGTCCTTCCGGAACATCTGGAGCATGCGAGCGGTCACCAGGAAGCCACCGAAGATGTTGATGCTCGCGACGAGTACGGCGACGAGCGCCAGCACAGTGACGGCGAGGTTGTCACTGCCCACCTGCAGGATGCCGCCGACCAGGATGATCCCGGAGATGGCGTTGGTCTCGGCCATCAGCGGCGTGTGCAGGGCGTGCGCGACGTTGGAGATGACGTAGTAGCCCACGAAGATCGCCAGCGCGAAGACCGTGAAGTGCCCCAGGAAGCTCGGCGGGGCGTATGCCGCAGCGAGGGCGAACAGGACGGCGCCGAGCGCCGCGCCGAAGAACTTGCGGCGTGGGTCCATTGGGACCTTGGGCTCCGGCACGTGCCGCTCGACGGGCGCGGCAGCTGCCGGGGCGGCGCTGACCTGCACGGGCGGCGGCGGCCACAGGGACTCGCCGTCCCGGGTGACGGTGATGCCGCGCTGCACGACGTCCTCGTGGTCGAGGACGAGCTCGCCGTCCTTGCCGGGGGTGAGCAGCTTGAAGAGGTTGACGATGTTGGTGCCGAAGAGCTGGCTGGTCTGGGCCGCGAGGCGGCTGGCCAGGTCGGTGTAGCCGAGGATCGTGACGAGGTTGTCGGTGACGACACGCTCGTCGGCTTGGGTCAGCGCCACGTTGCCGCCGTTGGCCGCGGCCATGTCGACCAGGACCGAGCCCGCGCGCATGTTGGCGACGGTCTCGGCGGTGATCAGCTGCGGGGCCGGGCGGCCCGGGATCAGCGCGGTGGTGATGACGATGTCGGCGTTGCGGGCCTCTTCGTCGTACATCGCGGCAGTCGCCGCCTCCTGCTCGGCGGTCATCTCCTTGGCGTAGCCGTCGCTCGATGCAGCGGCCTCCATCGACGGGTCATTCAGCCGGACGAACTCGCCGCCCATCGACTCGACCTGCTCCGCCACCTCGGGGCGTACGTCGAAGGCCCTCACGATCGCACCCATGGCGCCCGCTGCTCCGATGGCGGCGAGACCGGCGACCCCGGCACCGACGACGAAGACCCGCGCGGGCGGGACCTTGCCGGCAGCCGTGACCTGGCCGGTGAACTGCCGGCCGAACTCGTGGGCGGCCTCGATCACCGCGCGGTAGCCGGCGACGTTGGCCATGCTGGAGAGGACGTCCATCGCCTGCGCGCACGAGATGCGCGGGACGGCATCCATCGCCAGGCCGGTCACGCGCTGGGCCTGCAGCTCCTCGATCAGCTTGGGGCTGCGCCCCGGGGCCATCAACGAGATGACCGTCGCGCCCTGTCGCAGCCGCCTGATCTCGCCGGACGTCGGGGCGTTGACCTTGATCACGATGTCGCTGGCCCACACCTCCTCGGAGTCGGTGACCCGGATGCCGGCAGCGGTGAACGCCGCGTCGGTCTGGTCGGCCGCGACGCCGGCGCCGGACTCGACGGCGACGTCATAGCCGAGCGCTTCGAGCTGAGCGGCGGTGACGGTGGTGGCGGCCACGAGGGTTTCTCCCTGGCGGGACTCGCGGGGAATGCCGATGCGCACAGTTGCCTCCTTGGGGGCGGCTGGACTGTCCGGAAACCTACACGGACCGCACCGGCCTGAGCCGGGGTCTCAGGTGGCATTGGTCACCTTGACTTCGAGTCGAGTGATGAGGTGGCTGTATCCACGGTGCAGCGAATCACTCGACTCGAGCCTGTGGAGAGACGTTCGCGGCCAGAGGGCTCATCATCGACACTCGATCGCCATGGGGAACAAGAAGACTCGGACCTGGCAGGAGATCTCCGCTGCTCAGGAGAGCGTGATCTCGCTCCGACAGCTGCGTGGCATCGGCGTCACCCGCGCCGCGATCCGCCACCACCTGACGATCGGTCGGTGGGCGCAGCGGTCCAGCGAGGTGCTGACCACGACGACCGGCCCGGCTTCTCACGAACAACGACTGTGGATCGCGGCGCTGCATGCCGGCGGCGACTCGCTGATCGGCGGCCTGTCCGCCGCTGCGGTGCACGGCATGAAGAACTGGTCGCGCGACGACGTCACCGTTCTCGTCAACAACCCACTGTCCCTCGAGCCGTTGGAAGGCGTGGTGTTCTTCCGGACCCGGCGCGACCTTGCCACGTTGAGCGCCCCGACAGCCTTGCCGCTGTGTCGCCTCGAGCCGGCAGTGCTGCTGTTCAGCGGCTACGAGTTCAACCAGCGGACCGCCCACGGCGCCATCGCTGCGGCAGTCCAACAGCGGCTGACCACGACGACCAAGCTTCGGTCGGACTTGGCCCTGCTCTCGCCCCTGCGCAGGGCCCAGGAGTTCCGTCTGCTGCTCGACGACCTGGAGGGCGGCTCGCAGTCGCTCGCAGAGGTCGACGTCAGGAAGGCCTGTCGCGAGTTCGGTGTGGTCCCACCGACCAGCCAGACGAAGCGGAAGGATCGTTCAGGCCGCACCCGCTTCACCGACTGCGAGTGGCGTGTGGCGGACGGCCGGGTCATCGTCCTCGAAGTCGACGGCAGTTTCCACGACGACGTCCTCGAAGCAAGTGCGCACCGCGCACGCAACCGCAAGCTCACCTCCACGACGCGAGTGGTCGTGCAGTGCAGCGCCTACGAGATCCGCCATGAGCCGTGGGAGGTCATGGAAGACCTCATCGCCCTGGGCGTGCCCCGGATCTCAGCGGCAAGCTGATCGAGTCGAGTGATGAAACGGCTGTATCCACGGTTGGGGATATCACTCGACTCGAGAAGGTAGTCAGTGCGCTACGCCGTACAACCGGTCGCCGGCGTCGCCGAGCCCGGGCACGATGTAGCCCTTCTCGTTGAGCTTCTCGTCCAGGGCGGCGGTCACGACGGTCACCGGCACGGCGAGGCCCTCGAGGCCGGCCTCGAGGTTGACGAGTCCCTCGGGTGCGACGAGTAGGCAGATGCAGATGATGTCGTCGGCACCGCGGTCGGTCAGGAATCGGATGGCCGCGGCCAGCGTGCCGCCGGTGGCCAGCATCGGGTCGAGGACGTAGCACTGGCGACCGGACAGGTCGTCGGGCAGGCGTTCGGCGTACGTCGAAGCCTCCAGCGTCTCCTCGTTGCGCACCATGCCCAGGAAGCCCACCTCGGCGGTCGGCAACAGGCGCATCATCCCGTCGAGCATGCCGAGGCCCGCGCGCAGGATCGGCACCACCAGGGGCTTGGGCGTGGCCAGCTTGACGCCGGTCGCGGGCGAGACCGGGGTGACGATGCTGTGCTCGACGACGCGCACCTCACGGGTGGCTTCGTAGGCCAGCAGCGTGACGAGCTCGTCGGTCAGCCGGCGGAAGGTGGGCGAGTCCGTCTCGACGTCGCGGAGCGTGGTCAGCTTGTGGGAGACGAGCGGGTGGTCGACGACGTGCGTGCGCATGACGTGAACCCTAGTGGGCACCGGCGGAACAGGGTTTCCTCAGCGCCAGCGATCTGCGACGCTGGAGTCGACGGAGGTGCTCTCAGTGGAGGGATTCACCATGGACGACCAGCTCGACAGTGTTGACTTCGCGCTGGCCGCTTTCCGCGACGGCGGTGAGTGGCAGGTGCAGGACATCGCCTCGCCCGCCTTCGAGTCGGTCGACACCCTCAGTCACGCACTCCGCCGACTGCCCGGCGACGGCGGTGCGGTCGCCCTGATCGCGGTCGACGAGGACTTCTTCGTCATCGTCCGTGTGGACGGCCCCACGACGCGCGTGCTGCTCAGCGACATCACCGCCGCCGAGGAGTGGGAGCTCGCCCAGTCGGCGCTCGAGTTCCTCGGCCTGCCGCCCTTCGACGACCTCGATGACGACGACGTCGCACCCGCCGGCGACCTCGACCTGCTCGCCGACCTCGGCATGCACGCCATGGACATGGGTGTGCTGATCGACGACGACGACCTCTACCCCGACGAGATGCTCTCCGACGTCGCCCGCGCCCTCGGGTTCGGCGAGCTGTTCGACGACCTCGTGGGGCTCACCTCTGCATGAGCTCGACAGATCACTGGCACGAGCCGATGCGGCTCGCGCTCGCCGAGGCTCGCGCCGCCCTCGCCACCGATGACGTGCCGATCGGCGCCGTCGTGCTCGCCCCGTCGGGTGCCGTGATCGGCACCGGGCGCAACGTCCGCGAGGCCGAGCACGACCCCACGGGTCACGCCGAGGTCGTCGCCCTGCGCGCTGCCGCGCTCGCCGTCGGCGAGTGGAGACTGACCGGCTGCACCCTGGTCGTCACGCTCGAACCCTGCACGATGTGTGCCGGCGCCGCCGTCCTCGCCCGCGTCGAGCGGGTGGTCTTCGGCGCGTACGACGACAAGGCCGGCGCCGTCGGATCGCTCTGGGACGTCGTGCGGGACCGGCGGCTCAACCACCGTCCCGAGGTCGTCCCCGGGGTGCTGGCCGCCGAGTCCACCGAGCTGCTCGACGGGTTCTTCAGGCTCCATCGCTGAGCGGGAGCGACTCGATGTCGCCCAGCACGACGTCGCGGTCCTCGGCATCGGAGATCTGCCCTGCCAGCGCGACGGCCTCGTCCCGCGTGGCGCGGGCAGCCTCCACGTCCTGCGGTCGCCTGGGCGAGAGCCAACCCCTCGTGGGCGGTGGCCAGCACCTGCCACTCGCCGATGGCCCGGTTCTGGTCGTTGCCGGCGTTGTCCCAGTGGAAGCGCGACATCGGGTCACGACTGCGTTGCGGCGTACTCCTCGTCCGTGAGGATCCGCGACCGGATCAGGAACCGCACCCCTTCGGGCGCCTCGAGGGAGAAGCCCGCGCCGCGGCCCTTCACCACGTCGACGGTGAGGTGCGTGTGCTTCCAGTACTCGAACTGCGACTTCGACATCCACATCGGGACAGCGCGGTCGAGGCCGACGTCGAGGTCGCCGAGGAGGATGTCCGAGTCGCCGGTCCGGAACTCGCCGTCGGGGTAGCACATCGGCGACGACCCGTCGCAGCAGCCGCCGGACTGGTGGAACATCACCGGCCCGTGCGCCTCGGTGAGGCGGCGGACCATCTCCGCCGCCTCACCGGTCACTGCGACTCGTTCGACCATTTAGAAGAACCCGAGCTTGTCGGGGCTGTAGGAGACCAGGAGGTTCTTGGTCTGCTGGTAGTGATCGAGCATCATCTTGTGGTTCTCGCGGCCGATGCCGGACTGCTTGTAGCCGCCGAACACCGCGTGCGCGGGGTAGGCGTGGTAGCAGTTGGTCCAGACGCGACCGGCCTGGATCGCCTTACCGGCGCGGAAGGCGCGGGACCCGTCGCGGGTCCACAGGCCGGCGCCGAGACCGTAGAGGGTGTCGTTGGCGATCTTGAGGGCGTCCGCCTCGTCGTCGAAGCTGGTGAGCGAGACGACCGGGCCGAAGATCTCCTCCTGGAAGATCCGCATCGAGTTGTCGCCCTCGAAGACGGTGGGCTGCACGTAGTAGCCCTCGGCGAGGTCGCCCTCGAGCACGTTGCGCTCACCACCGGTGAGCACCTTCGCGCCCTCCTGCTTGCCGATGTCGAGGTAGGACAGGATCTTCTCGAGCTGGTCGTTGGAGGCCTGGGCGCCCATCATCGTGCTGACGTCGAGCGGGTTGCCCTGGGTGATGGCCTCGACCCGGGCGATCGCGTCGGGCACGAAGTCGGAGTACATCGAGCGCTGGACGAGCGCCCGCGACGGACACGTGCAGACCTCGCCCTGGTTGAGGGCGAACATGGTGAAGCCCTCGAGCGCCTTGTCGTAGAAGGCGTCCTTCTCGGCCGCGACGTCGTCGAAGAAGATGTTCGGGCTCTTGCCGCCGAGCTCGAGCGTGACGGGGATGATGTTCTCCGAGGCGTACTGCATGATCAGGCGCCCGGTCGTGGTCTCGCCGGTGAAGGCGATCTTGCGGATGCGGCTGTTGCTGGCCAGCGGCTTGCCGGCCTCGACGCCGAAGCCGTTGACGACGTTGAGCACGCCGGCGGGCAGCAGGTCGCCGATCAGCTCCATCAGCTTGAGGATCGACCACGGGGTCTGCTCGGCGGGCTTGAGGACCACCGCGTTGCCGGCGGCGAGGGCGGGCGCGAGCTTCCAGACCGCCATCAGGATCGGGAAGTTCCACGGGATGATCTGGCCGACGACGCCCAGCGGCTCGTGGAAGTGGTAGGCGATGGTGTTCTCGTCGATCTCGGAGATGCCGCCCTCCTGGGCGCGCAGGGCACCGGCGAAGAAGCGGAAGTGGTCGATGGCCAGCGGCATGTCCGCGTTCAGCGTCTCGCGCACGGCCTTGCCGTTGTCCCACGTCTCGATGACGGCCAGGGACTCGAGGTTCGCCTCCATCCGGTCGGCGATCTTGAGCAGGACGTTGGAGCGATCGGTGGCTGACGTACGACCCCACGCGTCGGCGGCGTTCCAGGCTGCGTCGATGGCGGCCTCGATGTCCTCGGCGGTGCCGCGTGCGACCTCGGTGAACGGCTTGCCGTTGACCGGGGAGATGTTCTCGAAGTAGCCGCCCTTGATCGGGTCGACCCACTCGCCGCCGATGTAGTGGCCGTAGCGGCTCTTGACCTCGATGTCCGAGCCATCGGTTCCGGGCTGGGCGTAGACAGTCATGTGGTGCTCCAGGGAGTGAGGGAGTGTGTGATGGCCGTCACGCTAGGAGCGGGCACGTTGCAACTACGTTGCGCGAGTCAGGAAAGGTCGCGGTCGAGCCGGGCCAGCTGCCCGTCGACCAGGGAGCGCATGGGGCTCACAGTCCCGATCGCCTCTCGCTGGGCCAGCCACACGTCGTAGTCGTCGGCGCCCCAGCTGGACCGCGTCCAGGTCGACAGCAGGTCGGGCTCCTTGCTGGCCAGCACCGCGGCGCGCAGCGAGTGGTGGAGCTGGTCGCGGAGTCGGACCACCCCGGGGGCGCTCGACCGGGGCAGGATCGGGCCGCGATAGTGGCGCAGCGCGCGGCGTACGTCGCCTGCCGCCAGCTGCGCCTCGAGCGCCAGCCAGTCACCGGCGACCCCGGCGCAGAGCCGGTAGGGACGCGAGGCGAGGAGGTCGTCGCCGAGCAGGTTGCGCAGCCGGTTGAGCTCGGCGCGCAGGGTGGAGGAGGCGCCGTCGTCCTCGTAGACCAGGACCGCGAGCTCGTCTCCCGACAGCCCGTGCGGGGCGGAGGCGAGCAGCAGCAGGATCTCGCTGTGCCGCGGCGAGAGCCGCATCGAGTGGCGGGCATCGATGTTCAGCAGCGCTTCGTGGCGACCGAGCAGCTCGATGACGAGCTGGGGCCCGGCCGTGGAGACGACCGGTTGGGCGGCGCGGGTGAGCAGGTCGCGGGCGAGCTCGGCCTCGGCCATCCGGGCGGCCGCGCGCACCATGGCCATCGTCTGCGGCACCGCGATGTCGTCGTTGCCGGTGATGTCGAGGACGCCGAGCAAGTTGCTGGACGTGGGGTCGTGGATCGGCGTCGCCGCACAGCTCCACTGCTGGACCGAGTGCCGGAAGTGCTCGGCCCTGCGCACCTGCACTGGCTGGCCGAGGCGCAGGGCGAGGCCGGGCGCGTTGGTGCCGGCCAGTCGCTCGTCCCAGTTGGAGCCCTCAACGAAGCCGATCTTCTCGGCCTGCCGCAGGGTCGAGGGTGACCCGCACACCCAGAGCAGCTGGCCGGCCGCGTCGCTGACCGCCATCACCGCGCCGCAGTCGCGCGCCGCCCGGCCGAGGACGTCGTCGAGCAGCGGGAAGACCTGGGCCAGCGGGTGCGCCGATCGATGGTCGCGCAGGTCGGAGGCGTCGAGGGTGATCGGCACCTCGACGCTCGCGGCGTCCACGCCCGCGGCAGCAGAGAGGTGCCAGGAATCGGCCACCTCGGCGCGCATGCCGTCGCTCACTCGTGCTCCTCTCGCCGTACGGCGACCAGTGTGCACCGCGGAGGTTGCCAGGAGGTTGCATCCGATTTCATGGCCCCGCCCCGGCTCCGGTAACCTTCCCCGCGGTGGCGTGTCCGAGCGGCCGAAGGTGCAACACTCGAAATGTTGTGTGGGGTCAAACCCACCGTGGGTTCAAATCCCACCGCCACCGCCATGTGATGTCTCAGGACATCTGCAAGATCCGGACCC
>JBDSPC010000304.1:0-6223 GCA_039914485.1 Nocardioides sp. | reverse complement strand
CCCCGATTCAGAATCCGCGCACTGATTGCCCTACACTTCTCATCGGTCTCGCGCCTCGTGTGCGAGCCATGGTGGGTATAGCTCAGCTGGTAGAGCGCCGCCTTGTGGTGGCGGATGTCGCGGGTTCAAGTCCCGTTACTCACCCCAGTCACGAAGCCCCGGTCGCAGACCGGGGCTTCGTCGCATTTGCGACCAAGGGGACTACGTTGGCTCGGTGAACAACGCTCATCAGTCCTATGACGTCGCCATCGTCGGCGGCGGCCACAACGGCCTCGTCGCGGCCGCCTACCTCGCCCGCGCGGGCCTGTCGGTCGCCGTCCTCGAGCGCCTCGACCACACCGGCGGTGCGGCCGTCTCGATGAGCCCGTTCGCCGGGATGCCGGCCCGTCTGTCGCGCTACTCCTACCTCGTCAGCCTGATGCCCGAGCAGCTGATGGCCGACCTCGAGCTCGACATCCGCCTCGCGTCCCGGACCACGGCGTCCTACACGCCGTACACCCGAGACGGTCGCTCCGGCGGCCTGCTCGTCGAGCGTCCCGAAGGCGAGGCGACGCGGGAGTCCTTCGCGGCACTGACGGGCTCTGATCGGGAGTACGGCGCCTGGCGCGAGTTCTACGCCGACATGACCGACCTCGCGCACGCCGTGGCGCCGACCCTGATGTCGCCGCTCCCCCTCGAGCGCGAGCTGCGCGAGGCCGTCGACCCCGGCATCTGGCGCGACGTCGTCAACCGGCCGCTCGGCCAGACGATCGAGGAACGCTTCCTCGACGACACCGTCCGCGGCGTCGTCGCGACCGACGCGCTGATCGGCACGTTCGCGTCGATGCACGACCCGTCGCTGATCCAGAACCGCTGCTTCCTCTACCACCTGATCGGCAACGGCACCGGCGAGTGGCGGGTGCCCGTCGGCGGCATGGGCGCGGTCACCGACGCCCTCGCCAAGGCGGCGGTCTCGGCAGGCGCGGAGCTCATCACCGGCGCGGGCGTCAGCCGGATCGAGCCGGGCGACGACTCCGCGACCGTGGTCTGGCACGACGGCATGGGCGAGCAGTCCCTCACCTGCCGCCGAGTCCTGTCCGGGGTCGCCCCCTGGGTGCTGCGGATCCTGCTCGGCGAGGGCCAGGACGACGAGACCAAGCCGGAGGGCGCCCAGCTCAAGATCAACTTCCTCCTCGACCGGCTGCCGTCGCTCAAGTCGGGCACCGACCCGGCCGTCGCCTTCGCCGGCACCTTGCACCTCGGCGAGGACTACACACAGCTCGAGACGGCGTACGCCGAAGCGTCGGCCGGGCAGGTCCCGTCGACGATGCCCGGCGAGGTCTACTGCCACTCGCTCATCGACCCCTCGATCCTCGGTTCGCTGGCGGAGGCGGGCGCACACACGCTGACCTACTTCGGCCTGCACACCCCGGCCAGCCTGTTCGAGGGCCCCGGCGGCGCGGCCGCCAAGGAGCTCGCCGTCGAGCGCGCGATCGCCTCGCTGGACGAGCACCTCGTCGGCTCGATCCGCGACTGCATCAGCACCGACGCCGACGGAAACCCCTGCATCGAGGCGAAGATCCCGCAGGACATCGAGCGCGACCTGGCGATGCCGGGCGGCCACATCTTCCACGGCGACCTCGACTGGCCGTGGGCGCCCAACCGCGCCCGACGCGACACCCCGGCACAGCAGTGGGGCGTGGCGACGGAGCACGACGCCGTGCTCCTCTGCGGCTCCGGCGCCCGTCGCGGCGGCGCCGTCTCCGGTCTCGGCGGTCACAACGCCGCGCAGGCCGTGCTGGCCGATCTCGGTTGAGGATCTCGATTCGGCTTCAGCGGAGTCGGCGTGTAGAGTTCAACCTCGTTGCGCAGCGCTCCACCGCGCTGTGCAATATGCGCCAGTAGCTCAATTGGCAGAGCAGCTGACTCTTAATCAGCGGGTTCGGGGTTCAAGTCCCTGCTGGCGTACTAGAGAAGGTCAGGACCGTCCACCCGGTCCTGGCCTTCTTGCTATTCCACGGTTTTCACTTGCGCTGAGCGCGTCCCTTAACGCAGCGTCCAGAGCCACGGCCGCCTGCGAGTCCACCGAGCGCCGACCAAGGTGGAAGTCCTGGGTCATCGAGGTCCGCGGGTGACCCAGCTGGTCGGCGACCAGCCGAGCCGACAACGCCGCCTCGTCGAGGATGGTCGCGGCCGTCTTGCGGAACGTGTGCGAAGTGATCCACGCCAGCGTCTCCGTTCCCCGCGCCTCGCGCAGCTCCCTCCGGACGTTGGCGGGGTCTCTGAACCCACCGTTCACGTCAGGAAACACCGGTTGGTCCAGCCGTGCACCGGTCATGAATCGGCGGCGCAGCACCGCCACCGCGCTCCTCGGCAGTGCCAGCGTCCGCTCCCCGGCCGCGCTCTTGGTTCCCCTGCGGAGCAGCCCCTCACCCTTGACCCGGATCAGGGTGCTGGTGATCTGCACGGTGCCGGCCTCGAGGTCGACCTGCTCCCAGATCACGCCGAGTGCCTCACCGATGCGCACCCCGGTGGCGAGCATGAAGAACACCAGGTCGGGAAGATCTCGTCGCCGAGCCTTGTCGTCCGTGCTGAGGTGTGTCAGCAGCTCGACCCGCTCAGCTGGCGTCAGCGCACGAGGTGCCCTCCTCGGTCGTGACTCGATCCGCTCAACGTCCCGCACCGGATTGTGGCTGATCGCGCCGTATCGGACAGCCAACCCGAGCACGCCGGAGATGACGCTGCGACACGTGCGAGCGGTCGCCGCACTCACGTCCGCCTTGATCGCACCGACCACCTTGTCGACCAGCGGCGTCGTGGCCTCCCCCAGACGAACCTCGCCCAACGCCGGCAGCACATGGTTCCGCAACTGCCGTCGATAGATGTCGACCGTCCCCGGAGACCTGCGGCCGTCAGCTCCTCCATCTTCAGCATCCACAACTCCGCCGCGGCAGAAAACCTGGTCAGTCCGGTCAACTCGCCCTGGCGACCTTCACCCACTCGGTTCTGGAGCTTCTGGCGCAGGTTCTGGGTCGCAGCCGTGGCTGTCTTCCCGCTCGCTTCGACCCGACGAACAACACCGTCGAAGTCACGATAGTCAGCCATGGCCCGAACTCTCGTCGGCTTGCCACGCTCGTTCTGCCCGACCGGATACGTGCGGATCAGACCCCACGTTCCGATCGGCATCGGTGCCCTGCCCATGACGCCGCCCTCAGGAGACGAGCGAGTTCTGCTCGTCGACCCATGCACGGACCTCCTGCGCGTCCAGCCACGTCCGCACCTCCTCTGGGCGGTAGCGGATCTTATTGCCCACCCGGTAGCTCGGCGGGCCGTACTTCCGACACCGCCACCCGTAGAGGGTCTTGGGCGACAACATCAGGTAGGCCGAGACGTCCTCGATACCCCACAACTGCTCGAACCTGCTCGGAACCTCTTCCATGCTCACTCCCTGTGTGCGGTCGGTGGCCGCGGCCTCCCGACGTTTGATGGTCAGGTCACTCGTCTGGTCGTCAAGGGCACTTCGTGTCCTGCGGACTCCGCTGCGCTCCGCCCTTGACCACCAGTCGGGTGACCTGGTTCGGCTGGATATCGGGAGGCCTCGGGGGTGTGGCGTCCGGTCATCGGGTCCGGGACATTGCCGCCGAGAACACCGCCCGGGTTGCCTGGTCCAGGTCGAGGTAGCCCCGACCGACGTACACCCAGCTGGACACAAGCTCGAACCCCTCGGGCACGTCGGCGTCGTCGTCGAGGATGCGGCGGACGTCGGACTCCGGGTCCAGGCCCGGATTCGCGGCGAAGACCCTGCGAGCCCTACGGAGCTGGCCGAAGGTGACCGAGTAGGCCCGGGACTTGGTGAGCGGATGGCCGCGGTAGCCCAGAGTGGCGAGGTTGTCCCGCAGCCGGGCATAGGGCTCTCCCTCCCCCGCCAGTCGAGAGCCGGTCGCGATGATCCGCACAGCATGCGCCGAGGCACCGACAACGCGGGCGCGCGTCGTTGACTGCACCCGTGCGGGAAGTCCGAAGTCCTCGGTGGCCTTGGTCAGGTATTTCGCCAGGTAGGCCGCGACCTGCTCGGGGTGCACCGCCCGTGTGGCGCGATGGGAGTCACGACCGGCATCGCCGGTGATCGAGCGGGTGTCGACCTGGCTCCCCCACCTCAGTTCGTATGCGGAGCCGTCCCGCAGCGGTGCCGTCGTGAGGCTGACATCCGTGGCAGCGGTGTGGACCGCGTCCTCGAGATCGGCCGTAGTGAGCGGCAGGCTCGACGTCGAGCCGTCAGGTCCATCGGGCCCGTCGAGACGGATCGGGACGTGCAGATGGACCAGTCCGCGAGCCTGGAACTCCACCACCTTGGAGTAGGAGACCCGGCACCGTTCCCGGAATGCCGCCACCGACAGGCCGCATCGCCTGGCAAGTAGCCGCTGCAGGGTGATGGTGAACCGACGCCAGAGCTCGGGCGCGTGCCACTGCCACACCACATGACCTGCGTAGTCGTAGCACTCCGGACACAGCGGCGTGCCCAAGTCACGATCGGCATCCTGGTGCCGCCGGTTGCACCACATCGGCCGACCGTGCGGACAGACCGGCTTGTCCCGACGAGCTCGGCACGGGCCCTTCCTCCGCAGACCGTGTACGGCACCGAACGAGGGCGCGGTCAGAGTCAGGAAGGTGCATGGGTGCTCGGCCACTGAGGGATCGATGCCCTTGCCGCCGGCAAGACCGCAGACCAGGAGGTGCCAGGCGTCGCCCTTGTACTCGTGGCTGCAGGTCGGGCACTCCGAGGCCCGGCGGTTGCCGCACTTCACATAGGTCTGCCCGTCGAGCTCACGCGACGAGGAGTAGGTCTCGCGTACCTCACCCGTGGTCGTGTTGACCAAGCTGGTCGCACCCCGGAGCCGGATCGGCCGCGCGCATCCGCCAGCCCGCTCCACCGCAACATCGACAGCGACGTCACCGAAGAAGGACGCATGCGGCGCAGCAGTGGCGATCGTCAACTGAGACTCCAGGGTTAGGAAGCAGGACTACCTCCATTGACCCTGATCCGCCGGGACGTTCCAACCACGTATTCGGGACGCTTCCGGACGTCTTGGAACTTTCAGAAAAACGTCCCAAACGTCCCGACCGTCCCCATCAGCTCCGGAGTGGGCGAGTTCCCAGCCGAGGCCGTACTTTCTGCGCCTGCTGCCTATCGCCCAGCTAGCACTCCTCCATTCGTCCGGAACCGGTCCATCCTCGAGGGCCGACCGTCCGAAAACGGGGCGTTATGGCGCACCATGTCCACGCTCAGCTGGCGCGGCCTGACGATTGCCGGAGGCGCCAACCGAAACGACCGTTAGTGAGCGCTTGCGGTGAGGTTGGCCGCGCGGTCCTCTTCTCTCGTCTGCGCTGGGTCGCTCCGTGCGCTGGGCTGAAAGGCGCCGACCCATGTGCTCGACGAGAACGCCAGAGGTGGCTCCGAATGACTCCGGAGCCACCTCGGCCGGCTACTCGCTCGGGCGGGCCCTCAGCGCGACTCGCGGCGAGCAGACCCGATTGCCCCGAGTGCGATTGCGAGGATGTATCCCACGATGGCGCAGTAGCCGCCGATCCTGATGTTCGGGATTTGGTCGGTGAACTGTCCCCAGGTCAATGCGCCCTTGACTGCGAAGACGTTGATGGCAAGGCCAACGAGCCCGGCTCCGGCGAGGGCCATTGCCACGAATCGCAGTCCGGCGGCTGCCGTCGCGAGCGCCAGTGCGATGACGAGGATGACGAGAGTCCACCCCAACCACCCAAAGTAGTTTTGCTGCACCCAGGTGGTCGGAATGACGCCGCTCGCGGCGAGGTCGTGGAGTTCGTCGAACCCAAGGGTGGTGGCGGGTGCCTCGATGGCGGGGTTGGCTGGAACAAAGAGCCACCCCGCTCCGAGTAGAGCCACGAGGAGCAGAACTGGGCTGACCAGCAACGGCGCCCAACGAGCAGCCTTCTGGGCCAGACTGCCCTCCGAAGCGGTGTTTGCCAGCGGTTGACTGAACGAAGCGGACATGTTGTTCTCCATCCTTGTTACAGGCCGCTCTGGTGAGCGGTGCGCCGTCAGGGCGCGCATCGGTAGTCCGTTACGCGAGTTCGCGCACGGCTGTGCTCAGCGGACGAGAGCGGCGATCACGTGATCGTCATCTCCCTGTCGTGCTGTGTGGGACGGAGACGTCTTGGGTGGACGCCTACTGCGGTTCGACGGGGGTGTCGCCGATGCGTTGGAACTGTG
>JBDSPC010000090.1:0-7353 GCA_039914485.1 Nocardioides sp. | reverse complement strand
ATGGAGGCCTTGATGAAGGCGACCGTCTGGTCGGCGTACTCCTCGTCATCGAGTCGCTCGGTCGAGGCCCAGATGGCGTCCTGGAGCATCGCCGTGCCGACGTCGTTCCAGTCGATGACGTTGAGGTCCTCGGGCTGGAAGAGCTCGCCGGTGTCGGGATTGACGGACTCGAGGACCTGGGCGTACTCGTTGTAGGTCATCGCCTGGGCGGCGTCGATGTCGCCGGCCAGGAAGGCGTTCATGTCGAAGGCCTGCTGGACGAGGCTGATGTCCTTGAGCCCGACGTCGGCGTCCTGCATGCCGGCGAACAGCTCCCACTCGTTGCCGAAGCCCCAGCTGCCGACGTTCTTGCCCATCAGGTCGGCGGGCGCCTCGATGCCCTTGTCCTTGAAGGAGATCTGCGTGGTCGCGCTGCGCTCGAAGATCTGGGCGACGTCGGTGATGCCCGCGCCCTGCTCGATCGAGCCGAGCACCTTCGGCACCCACGAGATGGCGTAGTCGACGTCGCCGGCCGCGAGCACGTCCTGCGGGACGATGTCGGGGCCGCCCTCGGCGATCGTGACGTCGAGGCCCTCGTCCTCGTAGAAGCCCTGGTCGACCGCGGCGTAGTAGCCGGCGAACTGCGCCTGCGCCACCCACTGCAGCTGCAGTGAGACCGGGGTGAGGTCGTCGCCGCCGGTGTCGCCGGCGTCTGTGTCGGTGTCTCCGTCGTCACCGCCGCAGGCGCTGACCGACAGCGCCAGGGCCATGGCCGCGACGCCGATCTTGAGTGTCCTTCTCATCTCTTCTCCTCAGGGTGGGTGGGATGTTCAGGCTGTGTGGGGTTTCGTGACGGGCGCTGCGCGCCCTCCTCAACCACCGGGAGGAGGGGCGTGTCGGGCGAACCACAGCTCGACCAGCAGGGTGATGACGTAGAAGGCGAGGCCGAGCACGATGGAGCCCGTGACGTAGGCCCATGCCAGGGGGTAGTTGCTGCTCGCCGCGGCTGAGGTGATGGCCTTGCCGAGACCGCCGACCGGGCCGCCGAAGTACTCCGCGATCAGCGCCGAGATCACCGCCAGCGACGAGGCGATGCGCAGGCCCGTGAAGACGTAGGGCGTCGCCGTCGGCAGCGTGACGGTCCGGATCACCTGGGTGGGCTTGGCGGCGTACGCCGACATCAGCTCGCGGTGCACGGTCGAGACCTGGCGCAGCCCGCGCAGGGTGTTGAGGTAGACCGGGATGGACACCGCGATGGCCGCGACGACGATGCGGCCGGTGTCGACGGCCGCGCCGAACATCGTGTAGAGCACCGGCGCCAGCGCGACGATCGGCACCACAGACAGCGCGGCCACGATCGGCACCGCCATCTGGTCGATCACCTTGGCCATGCTCGACAAGACGGCACCGAGGACGCCGACCAGCCCGCCGAGCAGCATCCCGATGAGCGCATTGCGACCGGTGACCTGCATGCCGTCGATGATGTTGGACCGGCCGGCGACGATCTGGTCCCAGATCGCGCTCGGCGCCGGGACGATGTAGGGGTCGATGCCGAGCCCGTCGACCGCGAGCTGCCAGCCGCCGAGGAAGACCGCACCGACCGCCAGCGGTGCGAGCACCGTGCCGAGGCGGAGGTCGCGGACGCGCAGCCGCGGTCGCGTGGTTGCCTCCGGCGTGATGACCGCACTCATCGTGTCTCGACCCCCCGGACGCCGGCGACGGGGGCACCGTGGAGGTGCTCGCGCACGGCGGCCACCGTGTGGAAGAACTCCGCTGCGTCTCGGACCTCGTCGGTGCGTTCGTGCGACGTCCCCATCCCGGCGCCACCGGCGGTGACGATGTCGACGATGCGTCCCGGCCGCGGCGACATCACCACGACGCGGTCGGAGAGGAAGACCGCCTCGGGGATGGAGTGCGTGACGAAGAGGACGGCTGCGCCGGTGTCGCGACAGATCCGGACCAGCTCGTTCTGCATGCGCTCGCGGGTGATCTCGTCGAGGGCGCCGAACGGCTCGTCCATCAGCAGCAGCCGCGGGCTCTCGGCGAGGGCGCGGGCGATCGCGACGCGTTGCTGCATGCCGCCGGAGAGCTGGTCGGG
This sequence comes from Nocardioides sp., assembly GCA_039914485.1. Classification (GTDB taxonomy): domain Bacteria; phylum Actinomycetota; class Actinomycetes; order Propionibacteriales; family Nocardioidaceae; genus Nocardioides. The sequence goes on along the minus strand of JBDSPC010000090.1, from coordinate 5,276 downwards.
GTGGTGCTTGCCGAAGTCCTGGAGGCCGACGAGCTCGAGCAGCTCGGTCGAGCGGGCCTTGCGTGCGGCGGCGTTGGCCCCGTGCAGCTTGAGCGGCAGCTCGATGTTGGAGGCGACCGTGCGCCAGGGCAGCAGCCCGGCCTGCTGGAAGGCGATGCCGTAGTCCTGGTCGCGTCGGGCCTGCCGAGTGGTCTTGCCGAAGACCGAGATGGTGCCGGCGGTGGGGGTGTCGAGGTCGGCGACGAGTCGCAGCAGGGTGCTCTTGCCGCACCCGCTCGGCCCGATCAGGGACACGAACTCCCCCGCGGCGACGCTGACGGTGACGTCGCTCAGGGCGACGACCTCGTCGCGGCGGCGACGGAAGATGCGGTCGACACCGGCGACCTCGATGGCAGCAGTGGGCTCGGTCATCGGCTGGTCTCCGTCAGTCGGAACGGGCGCAGGGCAAGGGTGAGCATTCCGACGGCGCCGGCGGCGACGAGTCCGACCGCGACGGCGCCGAAGATCGGCGCCCAGGCCTTGGCCGGGTCACCACCGGCGGACTGGGCGTATTCGACGACCATCCGGCCGATGCCGCCACGCAGGCCGATCGACACCTCGGCGACGACCGACCCGATCACGGCGCTCGCCGCGGCCAGCCGAAGGGCGGGCAGCAGGAACGGCACGCTCGCCGGCAGCCGGAGGGTGAGCAGCGTGCGCCACCAGCCGACGCCGTAGGTGTGCATCAGCTCGAGGTGCGTGCGGGCCGGGGACTTGAGCCCACGGAGCGCCCCGATGGAGACGGGGAAGAAGGCGAGGTAGGCCGCGATCAGGGCCACCGAGTGCTCGTTCTCCCAGGTGAAGGAGCCGACCTCGATCTGGGCCCCCCAGCGGCGTACGAGCGGAGCGATCGCGATGAGCGGGACCGTCTGGCTGAGCACGATCCATGGCAGCAGTCCGGACTCGGCGATCTTGAAGCGGGTCATCAGCAGCGCGAGCAGGAGCCCGACCGTCACTCCGACGATCCACCCGCGCGCCGCGATGCCGAGGGTGAAGCCGGCCGCGTCGAGCACGGCCTCGAGGGCCGTCGGCGCCCCCTTCAGGCCGGTGGCCGGCTCGAAGAGCCGCTGCACCATCTCCCAGGTGTGCGGCATCGCGAGGTCGGTCGCGCGCGGCAGGATCAGCGTCCGCTCGCCGACCAGGACGCCCTGCTCGGGCCCGAAGGCCTTGTAGAGGTCCCACACCACAGCCACCAGCACGACGCCGAGGGCGCCCAGCAGGACCGCGCGGAGACGTCCCAGCATCGGCATCACGCCTTTGCGACCACGTGGTCGCGCAGCTCCGGCATGATCGTCTCGCCGTACACCCGCAGCGTCTCCTCCTTGTTGTCGTGCTGGAGGTAGCCCGCGAACTGGTGGACGCCGATCTCCTTGAGCGCGGTCAGCTTGGCGATGTGGTCCTGGGGCGTGCCGAGGACGCAGAAGCGGTCGACGATGTCGTCGGGCACGAAGTCGGCGTGCGTGTTGCTGGCCTTGCCGTGGTGGTTGTAGTCGTAGCCCTCGCGACCCTTGATGTAGTCGGTGAGCGCCTGCGGGATGTCGCCGCCGTCGCCGTACTTCTCGACGATGTCGGCGACGTGGTTGCCCACCATCCCGCCGAACCAGCGGCACTGCTCGCGCATGTGCGCCCACGACTCGGGCGTGTCCTCGCCGACGTACATCGGAGCGGCGACGCAGAAGGTGATCGCGTCGGGATCGCGACCGGCCTTCTCGGCGGCGTCGCGCACCGCGGCGATCATCCACTTCGCGATGTCGATGTCAGCGAGCTGGAGGATGAAGCCGTCGCCGACCTCACCGGTCGCCTTCAGCGCCAGGGGTCCGTACGCCGCGATCCACACCTCCAGCTCGGAGGTCCGCGCCCACGGGAACTGCAGGGTGGTGCCGTTGACCTCGACCGAACGGCAGTTGGCGAGCTCGCGGATCACGTGCGTGGCCTCGCGCAGGTCCTTGAGGGTGGTCGGCTTCCCGTTGAGGACGCGGACCGCGGAGTCGCCGCGGCCGATGCCGCACACGGTGCGGTTGCCGTACATCTCGTTGAGCGTCGCGAAGACCGACGCGGTCACCGTCCAGTCGCGGGTGGCCGGGTTGGTGACCATCGGGCCGACGATGACGCGGTTCGTCTCGGCGAGGATCGCGGAGTAGATGACGTAGGGCTCCATCCACAGCAGGTGCGAGTCGAAGGTCCAGACGTAGTCGAAGCCGTGCTCCTCCGCCAGCTTGGCGAGACCGACGGTGCGCCACGCGGGCGGGTTGGTCTGCAGGACGACACCGAAATCCATGCGAGCTCCTTAGGAGAGGTATTGCGTGAGGCCGCGCTTGAGGAACCTGCCGTGGCCGGCGCGACCGTGGAAGGTGCCGTCCGAGACCAGCACGGAGCCGCGGGAGACGACGACGTCGACGTGGCCGTCGATCTCGTAGCCCTCCCAGGCCGAGTGGTCCATGTTCATGTGGTGTGAGCGACCCGTAGGGGAGCCATCGGGCGCAGTGCCGTAGCCGATGCTCGTGTGGCCATTCGGGTCGTAGACCACGATGTCGGCGTCGGCGCCCGGCGCGATCACGCCCTTCGTGCCGTACAGCCCGAACATCCGCGCGGGCGTGGTCGAGGTCAGCTCGACCCAGCGCTCGAGGGTCAGCTCGCCGGTGACGACGCCCTGGTAGAGCAGGTCCATCCGGTGCTCGATCGAGCCGATGCCGTTGGGGATCGCGCGGAAGTCGCCCTTCCCGAGCTCCTTCTGGTCCTTCATGCAGAAGGGGCAGTGGTCGGTCGAGACCATCTGCAGGTCATTGGTGCGCAGGCCCTGCCACATGGCGTCCTGGTGGCCCTCCTCGCGGGAGCGCAGCGGTGTCGAGCAGACCCACTTCGCGCCCTCGAAGTCGCCCCAGGTCGGGTCGCCCGTCGCGCCGAGCTGGTCCTCCAGCGAGAGGTACAGGTACTGCGGGCAGGTCTCGCCGAAGACGTTCTGGCCCTTGTCGCGGGCCCAGGCGAGCTGCTCGACGGCCTGCTTCGCGCTGACGTGCACGACGTAGAGCGGCGCACCGGTGAGATTGGCCAGCATGATCGCCCGGTGCGTCGCCTCCTCCTCCATCTGCCACGCACGCGCAACGCCGTGGTAGTACGGATCGGTCTTGCCCTGGGCGAGAAGCTGCTCGACGAGCACGTCGATCGCCGGCCCATTCTCGGCGTGCATCATCGTCATGAGGCCCGTCTCGGCCGACTTCTGCATTGCCCGGAGGATCTGCGCGTCGTCGGAGTAGAAGACCCCTGGATAGGCCATGAAGAGCTTGAAGCTCGTGATGCCCTCGTCGACCAGTCCGTCCATCGCCTTGAGCGAATCGGCATCGACGTCGCCGATGATCTGGTGGAAGCCGTAGTCGATCGCGCAGTTGCCCGCGGCCTTGTCGTGCCACGCAGCAAGACCGTCCATGACGCGTTGACCGTACGTCTGCACGGCGAAGTCGATGATCGTCGTGGTGCCGCCCCATGCTGCGGCGCGGGTGCCGGTCTCGAACGTGTCGGACGCTGCGGTGCCGCCGAACGGCAGTTCCATGTGCGTGTGCGCGTCGATGCCGCCGGGGATGACGTATTTGCCCGTCGCATCGATCACCACGTCGACCGACTTCGTGAGGTCGGAGCCGAGCAGCACTGAGCCCGGGGCGAGCACGCCCGCCACGATCTCACTGTCGACGAGAACGTCTGCGGCGGAGCGCCCCGTGGCGGTCACGACTGTGCCGCCGGTGATGAGTGTCGTCGTCATGGCGCTCCGATCACGGCATCGGGATCGACGTGTAGGACTCGGGACGGCGGTCGCGATAGAACTGCCAGTCGTCGCGTACCTGTCGGATCATGTCCATGTCGAGGTCGCGGATGACGATCTCTTCGTCCTCGCCGCTGCCGTAACCGCCGATGACGTTGCCCTGCGGATCAACGAACTGGCTGTTGCCGTAGAACGTGACGGCAAGCTCGCCGTACTCGTTGTCCTCCGTGCCGACGCGGTTGGGAGCAGCGACGAAGTATCCGTTGGCGCCCGCGGCGGCCGGCTGCTCGATCTCCCAGAGCCGGTTCGAGAGGCCCGGCTTGGTGGCGTTGGGGTTGAAAACGATGTGCGCGCCGTTGAGGCCCAGCTCACGCCAGCCCTCGGGGAAGTGCCGGTCGTAGCAGATGTAGACGCCGATCGGCCCGATCGCGGTGTGGAACACGGGATAGCCAAGGTTGCCGGGGCGGAAGTAGAACTTCTCCCAGAACTTCTCGAGGTGCGGGATGTGGTGCTTGCGATACTTGCCCAGGATCGTGCCGTCGGAGTCGACGACGACCGCGGTGTTGTAGTAGACGCCGGTCATGTCCTCCTCATAGATCGGCAGGATCATCACCATCTCCAGCTCGGCGGCCAGGGCGGCGAAGCGCTGCACGATAGGGCCATCAGCGGGCTCGGCGTAGGCGTAGTACTTCTTGTCCTCGGTGATGCCGAAGTAGGGACCGTAGAACAGCTCCTGGAAGCAGATGACCTGCGCGCCGTCTGCCGCAGCATCGCGGGCGAACTGCTCGTGCTTGTCGAGCATCGACTCCTTGTCGCCCGTCCACGTCGTCTGTGTGATCGCTGCCCTGATGACCGCCACGTCGCATGCCCTCACTCGTCATTGCCGGCGACTGCGCTGTCGTCGTGGGCTCACTCTGCACTGGGGATGACGATCCGTCCAGCAGATTCCACGGCCCAATCGCCTCTCTCGTGTGTCGTTTGTATTAACATGCTGACCGCCCGCCCAGTGGCCATTGGGTGGTCTGGTCGCAGACCTGGGCGCGGCTTAGGATCAGCCCATGAGCGACAAGACGATCGGGCACTGGCTGGACAACGAGACGTACGTCGGCGGGTCCGGTCGCTTCGGCGACGTGACCAACCCTGCCACGGGGGCCGTGACGGCACAGGTGGCCTTCGCCGACGAGGCGGATGCCGCACGGGTCATCGCCGCGGCCAGCGCTGCCGCACCCGGCTGGGCGGCCACGTCCCTGGCGAACCGCGCGAAGATCATCTTCGCCTTCCGTGAGCTGCTCAACGCCCGCAAGCATGAGCTCGCCGCGATCATCACCTCCGAGCACGGCAAGGTGCTGGAGGACGCGCTCGGCGAGGTCAGCCGCGGGCTCGAGGTCGTGGAGTTTGCCTGCGGCATCCCCCATCTGCTGAAAGGTGCTCACTCCGAGGGCGTGTCCACCGGGGTCGACATCCACTCCAAGCGCCAGCCGCT
>JBDSPC010000293.1:0-8579 GCA_039914485.1 Nocardioides sp. | reverse complement strand
GCCCTCGCGGACGATCGCCTGGTCGGCACCACGCTGCTCGATGGCGGCCGTCAGCCCGTCAGCGTCCGGGCGGCTGCGGGCCCAGAGCACCCCGATCACTGCGCCGAGCATCAGCCCGATCAGCAAGGTCGTGAGAGTCGTCAGGAGGTCCATACGTCGATCATGGACGAGACCACCGACAATGGGTCGGAGGCTGCGGTTTCGTGACAGGCCCGCGGCCTTCCTCAACCAGCGGCGGTGAGCGCCTCAACCTCCGGCGGCGGTGGGAGATCCCTGGTCGAAGGCTGCGTCGAACGAACTGGCCGGCAGGTCGAAGTCGAAGCGCCGCAGGAACTCCAGCGCCTCGGGCGCGCCCTGCAGCCGGTCCATCCCGGCGTCCTCCCACTCGACCGAGATCGGGCCGGCGTAGCCGATCCGCGCGAGCGCGCGGAAGGCGTCCTCCCAGGGCACGTCGCCGCGGCCGGTCGAGACGAAGTCCCAGCCGCGGTGCTGGTCGCCCCACGGCAGGTGGGAGGAGAGGATGCCGTTGCGGCCGCCGCCCATCCGCATCCGGGTGTCCTTGCAGTCCACGTGGTAGATCCGGTCGGCGAAGTCGGTGATGAACGCGACGGAGTCCAGCCCCTGCCAGATCATGTGGCTCGGGTCCCAGTTCAGCCCGAACGCGGGACGGTGCCCGATCGCCTCGAGCGTGCGCTGCGTCGACCAGTAGTCGTAGGCGATCTCGCTCGGGTGCACCTCGTGCGCGAACCGCACACCGCACTCGTCGAAGACGTCGAGGATCGGGTTCCAGCGGTCGGCGAAGTCCTCGTAGCCCGCCTCGATGACGGACGCGGGCACCGGTGGGAACATCGCGACGTACTGCCAGGTCGAGGACCCGGTGAAGCCGACGACGGTGTCGACACCGAGCGCCCTCGCCATCCGCGCGGTGTCCTGCACCTCCTCGGCCGCCCGTCGGCGTACGCCCTCCGCATCGCCGTCGCCCCACACGCGTTCGCGCACGATGCCCCGGTGGCGGAAGTCGATCGGGTCGTCGCAGACGGCCTGGCCGTGCAGGTGGTTGGAGATGGCCCACACATCGAGACCGTTGCGCTCGAGGATCTCCCGGCGCGACGCGACGTAGTCGGCGTCGTCCCAGCGGGAGGCGTCGAGGTGGTCCCCCCAGCAGGCGATCTCGAGGCCGTCATAGCCCCACTCGCCCGCGAGTCGGGCCACTTCCTCGAACGGAAGGTCGGCCCACTGGCCGGTGAAGAGCGTGAACTGCTTGCCCATCGGGTCTCCTGTCGTCGTAGGTCGTCAGTGTGCCGTGACGTCGACGCGGGTGCCGTGCTGCTGGGCACTGTCCGCGATCGCGCCGAGCACGCGCTGGACCGCGAGCCCCTCGGCGAAGCTGGGGGAGGGCTGCGTGCCGTCGCGCACGGCGGTCAGGAAGTCGGCCGCCTGCGAGGTGAAGGTGTGGTCCCAGCCGAGCACGTGACCGGGCGGCCACCAGGCGCCGGCATAGGGATGGTCGGCCTCGGTGACCAGGGTGCGCGCGCCGCCCGAGCCGGTGTCGACGACGAGCTCGTTGAGCCGCTCCAGCTCGAAGGAGAGCGAGCCCTGCGACCCGAAGACCTCGAGCGTGAGCCCGTTCTTGCGACCGAACGCCATCCGGCTGACCTCGACGCTGGCCACGGCTCCGCGACGCGTCCCGAGCGTCGCCCACGCGGCGTCGTCAACGGTCACGGGCTCGACCCCGCCCGAGCCCGGACGCGACGGAACGAAGGTGTGCAGCTGGCCGCTGACCCACGTGACCTCGTCTCCGAGCAGGAACCGCACCTGGTCGACGACGTGCGAGCCGAGGTCGCCGAGCGCGCCAGAGCCGGCCTCGTCCTTGCGCAGCCGCCACGTCATCGGCGCCGTGTCATCCACGAGCCAGTCCTGGAGGTAGGCCGCGCGCACGGACCGCACCTCGCCGATGCGGCCGTCGGCAATGAGCGATCGCGCGAGCGCGAGCGCAGGGACCCGGCGGTAGTTGAAGCCGACCATGGAGACGACGCCGTTGCCGAGAGCCGTCGAGGCTGCCTCCACCAGGCGCGAGGACTCGGACACCGTGTTGGTGAGCGGCTTCTCGACGAGCACGTGCTTGCCGGCGGCCAGGGCCGCCTCGGCGATCTCGGCGTGCAGGTGGCCGGGCGTGCAGATGTCGACGATGTGGACGTCGTCGCGTTCGAGCACGGCGTGCCAGTCGGTCGCCGACTCCTGCCAGCCGAAGCGCTCGGCAGCCTCCTTGACCCGGACCGGGTCGCGGCCGACCAGCACCTGCTGGGCAACAGCGGGAACCTCGGGGTAGAAGGCGCCAACGTTGCGCCAGGCATTCGAGTGGGCCTTGCCCATGAAGGAGTAGCCGATGACGGCGACTCCGAGACGGTCGCTCACGGCGTTTCCCCTTGGTCGGTGAGTGTGCGCAGGAACACCAGCCCATCGCGGGCGAGGTCGTCCTGCGTGGGCGCCAGCGGACGCCAGATCGACGCCGCAGTGGCGATGGCCGCGTTGTCGGCGGTGAAGCTCTCGATGTTCAGCGGGCCGGCATAGCCGACCTCGTCCAGCGCCTCGAGAAGCGCCGGCCAGTCGGTCTGGTCGCCACCCGGAGCGCCACGGTCGCTGCCGCAGACCTGCAGGTGCACGAGGTGTTCCCCGGCGGTGCGGATCGCGGCTGCGGTGGAGCGTTCCTCGATGTTGAGGTGGTAGGTGTCCAGGGCCAGCCCCAGCGCCGGGCCGAGCAGTGCGCCGAGGCCCTCGAGCGCCTGGTCGACGGTGTTGATGAGAGAGGTCTCATAGCGGTTGAGCGGCTCGATCCCGATGGTGACTCCGCGCGATCCGGCGTGCTCGACGACGGGCGCGAGGTTCGAGCGCCATTCGCCGTACGCCGCAGTCCGCTCGTCCTCCGTCCGCCGACCGGTCCGACCGGTGGCCGCGTAGAACGGCCCGCACACGGCCGGGGAGCCGATGCCCGCGGCCAGGTCGATGCACGCTCGCAGGTAGTCCTGCGTGGCCGCGACCGTCGAGGCATCGGTCTCGACGAGGTCGCGACCGGGGGCCATCGCGCCGACGACGTAGGGCGACAGGCCTGTCCGCTCGAGCGCGGCCCCGACGACGTCGATGCTGAGATCGCCGACGTTCTCCAGGGGCAGCTCGACCGCGTCGAACCCCAGGCCCGCGATGTGGTCGAGCAGCGGGTCGATCGTGGCGTCGGTCAGGGGCGAGGCCCAGACCCAGGTGTTGATACCGATGGCGCGCACGACTGCTCCTTCTCGCGAGACGGCGGGTGGTGCGGCCCGGTCACGACTGCGTCGTGACCGGGCCGGTCCAACAGGTGGATCAGCGGTCCTGCCAGGCGTCCGGGAAGCCGGGCAGGTCCTCGCCGCCGAACTTCGCGTAGTGGCCGTCGGGCATGCCCTCGTTGGCCGCGAGGTAGTCCGAGCGCTCGTCCTCGGTGATCGGGGTCTGCGGCAGCACCCACTCCGCGGGCACCTCCTCGCCGGCGAAGATCTTCTGCACGGCCAGCAGGGGCGTACGCCACTGGAAGTTGGAGTAGACGGGCGCGAGGCCGGTCAGCTCGGTCTCCTCCCACTTGCGCAGAAAGCTCATCTCGTCCTCGCCGGTCATGACGGGGTAGTCCACGCCGGCGTCCTCGAACGCCTCGATCGCGGCGACGGCACCGTCTCCGGCGTCCATCCAGACGCCGTCCACGTCGCCCTGGTTGAGGGCGTCGGTGATGATCTTCTTGATCTCGGTCGGGTCGGCGCCGGTGAAGAAGTCCTCGGCCTCGATGCCGTTCTCGTCGAAGATCTTCTCCGCGGCGGCCCAGCGGGTCTCCAGCACGTCGACACCGGCAAGGATGCGCAGCGCGATCACCTTGTCGCCCTCCTCGAGGTTGTCGACGAGGAAGTTGGCGGTGTCGATGCCCCAGGCGTAGCCACCGATCGGGTGGATGAACGTGGTGGCACAGTCAGTGTTGACGCCCCGGTCGAAGACGACAACCGGCTTGCCCGTCTCGCAGGCACGCTCGACGCCCGGAGTCATCGCGGCCGTGGAGTTGGGCGAGATGATGAAGGCATCGCACTGGCCCTCGGCGATGAAGTAGTCGATGTCGGCGAGCTGGGTGTTGTCGTCGTCCTGTGCGTCGCGCACCTCCATCTCGGAGATGACGCCGTCGTCCTCGAGCACCTCGAGCTGCTGCTGCATGGTGATGTAGCCCGTCTGGCGCCACGGGTTGCTCACCGAGGCGTTGGCGAAGCAGACCTTCTTGGCTCCGCCTGACTTGTACGACGACGTGTCGGTCATCTTGCCGTCGATGTACTGCAGCCACGGCTCGGCCGGGTCGCCCTCGAACGTCGCCGAGCGCTGCTGGTCCTGTTCGTCGAAGTCGGCCTGGACGAACCATTCGCTGTCCGGCGTGGACGTCTCGCTGGTCGTCTCGCTGGCTTCGGTGTCGGCGGGGTCGATGTCGTCGGTGCTGCAGCCAGCCAGCACCGCCAGCACCAACAGCGCCGACGAGGTGGACGCGATGGTCCCCCTGATGGTTCTACGCATCAGATTTCTCCTGTGGTTGTGCCCGGGTCGGGCTGGTTGGTTGAAGGTCGTTCCGAGTTCTTGGGGACCGCTCGGCGTGGGCGGCGGGCGCCCTGCCAGGCGCGGGCCGCGAGTGCAACAGCGGCGATGATGATCAGGCCCTGCACGGTGTCGCGCCAGGTCGACGGGACACCGAGGCTGGTGAGCAGCAGGAACAGCAGCTCCAGGGCGAAGGCACCCGCCGCGGCGGACAGCACCCAGCCGCGACCGCCGCCGAGCAGGACTCCGCCGAGCACCACGGCGGTGATCGCGGAGAACTCGTAGCCCATGCCGACGGAGGGGTGGACTCCGGCGTACCCGACGAGCAGGATGCCCGCGACCGTGGCCGAGAGCGCGGAGAGGATGAACGCGCGGGTCTTGATCCACCACAGCGGCGTGCCGGAGTAGTGCGCGGCATCCGGGTTGTCGCCGACGGCGACCAGGGTGCGACCGAAGGGGCGCCGCATCAGCCAGACCGAGGCGACGCAGAGCACCAGGAGGATGATCACGGGGTAGGGGATGATCCCGACGACCGGCACGTCCTCGATGCCGCCGCGACCGATCTGGCGGAAGCTGTCGACGGGGTTGCCCGTGGCCGCACCGCCCGTGATGTAGCGGACCAGCCCGGTCAGGGCCAGCATCGTGCCCAGCGTGACGATGAAGCTCGGCACCTTGAGCAGTGTCGTGGCGAGCCCGTTGACCAGTCCGATCAGCACGCCGACGACCAGCATGAGCAGCAGCCCGGGGATGATCCGTCCCTCGTCCTGGCCGATGAAGTTGCCGGCCAGCACGACCTGCGTGGTGATGACCGCCGCCATGGAGAGGTCGAACTCGCCGCTGACGATCACGTAGTACTGCCCCATCGCCACGATCGCGATCGGCGCCGTACGCCCGGCGAAGCGGATCAGTGCGCCGGGCTCGGTGAAGTTGGGGTTGGAGATCATGATCGAGACGAGCAGGACTCCGACGAGCACGAACACGGCTCCACCGGGAGTCGCGAGGCCGGTGGCAAGTCGGCTGCCCCACGTGCCCGGGCGGGCGACCAGCTCGGGACGCGCCTGCGTCTCGGTCGTGGTGATCTGAGTCATTTCGCCTCCTGCAGCGCGGCGTCGAGCCCGGTTGGTCGTTCGAAGCGGGCCGGTCGACGGTCCAGGTCGCGGCGGGCGTAGACCGCGACGGCCACCACGATCACGACACCGCGCACGACGTCCTTGAGGAACGGGTTGGTCTGCATGACGCCCATGACGTTGTCGAGCACGGCGAAGATCGCGACCCCGGCCAGGGTGCCGGTGATGTTGCCCTTGCCGCCGGCGAGCAGGGTGCCCCCGAGGACGACGGCCGCGATCGACATCAGGTCGTAGTTGCCTTGCGAGCCGACGGTGGGCTGTCCGACGCCGAGACGCGCGAGCAGCAGCAGGCCGGCGATGGCCGCGAGCACGGAGCACAGGACGTGGGCCGCGATCACCGGCACCTGCGTGCGCACGCCGGACATCCGCGCGACCTCGGCGTTGCCGCCGACGGCGTACAGGTGATGTCCCAGGCGCGTACGGCGCAGCATCCAGATCGCCAGCAGGGCCGCAGCCAGCATCAGCAGGGTCGCGATCGGGACCGGGCCGATCCGGGTGGCGTCGAGGAGCCGGAACGCGCGAGGTGCGGTGCCGGAGCTCCCCTGGTAGTTGCTGGCGAGGTAGCCCGACAGGATCAGGCCCATGCCGAGGGTGGCGATGAAGCCGTGCACCTTGAGCAGGCTGACCACGACGCCGTTGACGAGTCCGATGACGACCGCGAGGCCGAGGGTGACCAGGACCGCGGGCACGATCTTGCCGCTGCTGCCGGCCATGATGCCGCCGCCCACCACGCTGGCGAGGCTGACCACGAACGGCACCGACAGGTCGAGCGAGCCGACCAGGATGACCAGTGTCTGACCGATCGCGATGAAGCCGAGGATCGTGGTCGTGGTCAGGATGTTGTCGATGTTGCCGGTGCTGAAGAAGTTGCGGTCGTTGCTCGCCGTGAGGATGGCGCCGACCACGATCGCCAGCAGCAGGACGCTGTAGACGATGCCGGTGGAGGTCAGCTTGCGAACGCGTGTCATGAGGCCACCTCCAGGCTGCCCGTCGCCATGCCCAGGACGGTCTCCTCGGACGAACCGCGGGGCAGCTCGCCGGCGATGCGACCGTCCCTCATCACCAGGATCCGGTCGGACATGCCGATCACCTCCGGGAGCTCGCTGGAGACCATGAGTACGGCGACGCCCTCCGCGGCAAGGCTGCGCATCACCTCGTAGATCGCGTGCTTGGCGCCCACGTCGATGCCGCGGGTCGGCTCGTCCATCAACACCACGCCGGGGCGGGTCGAGAGCCAGCGGGCGAGCACGACCTTCTGCTGGTTGCCGCCGGAGAGGAACTGCGCCTCCTGCGCCATCGACCGGGCCGAGACGGCCAGGGTCGAGAGCATCCCCGGCATCGCGCGGCGGGCCTCGCCGGTGCGCGAAGGAAAGACCGCGTGCACCACGCCGAGGGCGTTGTCGAGGATCGACTGGTGCACGGCCAGCCCGGTGGCCTTGCGGTCCTCCGTGACCAGGGCCAGGCCCCTGCGGACGGCCTGGCGCGGCGTACGAACCGTGACGGCGGAGCCGTCGATGAGCAGGTCGCCGCGAGTGAGCGGCGCGACCCCGAAGATCGCCTCCAGCAGCTCGGTGCGACCGGATCCCTGCAGCCCGGCGACGCCGATGATCTCGCCGCCGCGCAGGGTCAGGTCGATGTCGTCGACGTAGCCGTTGCCGGCACCGCGCAGCTCGAGCCGCGGCTCGCCGACCGTGGTGTCGGGGAACGGGTCGGGGAAGAAGGAGGACATCGAGCGCCCGACCATGAGCCGCACGAGGCGCCCTTCGTCGAGCTCCGCTGCGGGCGACGTGGCGACCTGCTCGCCGTCCTTGAGCACGGTGATCGTGTCGCAGAGCGCGAAGATCTCCTTGAGCCGGTGCGAGACGTAGATGATCGCGACACCGCGCGCGGTGAGGGTGCCGATGATGCGGTAGAGCAGCTCGACCTCGTGGTCGGCGAGCGCCGCCGTCGGTTCGTCCATCTGGATGATCCGGGAGTCGAAGCTGACCGCCTTGGCGATCTCGACGATCTGCTGCTCGGCGACGGAGAGGGAGCGGACTCGCCTGCTCGCCTTCAGGCCGGTGATGCCCAGGCCGGCGAGGAGTTCTTCGGTGTCGCGGTTCATCGCGGCGGTGTCGACCATGCCGCGGCGGCGAGGCTCACGGCCGAGCCAGATGTTCTCGGCCACCGAGCGCTCGGGCAGCAGGTTGAACTCCTGGAAGACGGTCGACAGGCCGCGCTGCTGGGCCTGGACCGGGTGGCCGAAGGTCACGGTCTCGCCGTCGATCTCGATCGTGCCGGCGTCGGGCTGGTGCACGCCCGCGAGGATCTTCATCAGCGTCGACTTGCCCGCGCCGTTCTCGCCGACGAGGCCCAGCACCTGGCCCGGGCGTACCTCGAGATCGGCGTCGCGGAGCACGACGTTGCCGACGAACGACTTGGTGAGTCCACGCACCCGCAGCACGGGTGACGACGTCGGGACTTGGTTGCTGGCCACGGCGTCACTGTGGCATGCGTCACTGGCTTCTGTCGAGAGTTCGGCAAAAGATGTTTGATGGACGCACAAAAGAATCGGTGGTTGAATTCGCGCCGTGAAGACCAGCGACGTGTTCGAGCTGCTGCGGGACGGCGGGCCCCAGACCCGCGCCCAGCTGGCTCAGTCGAGCGGCCTCGCACGCTCCACGATCGCCGCCCGGATCGATGTGCTCCTGCGCCTCGGGCTCGTTGCGCCGTACGGCGACGCGGTCTCCACCGGCGGCCGGCCGCCGTCCGTCCTGGCGGTCAACCCGCGCGCCCGGGTCGTGGTCGGTGTCGACCTCGGCGCCACCCATGCGCGGGCCGTCCTGGCCGACCTGGCCGGCACGATCCTGGCCGAGGCGCGGG
>JBDSPC010000287.1:0-9920 GCA_039914485.1 Nocardioides sp. | reverse complement strand
CCTGGCTGTCGATCCGGACGCCTCGCAGTGCGCTCGCGACCACGTGCGTGAACGACTCCTGGGCGTGCTGCCACGTGAACGCGTGGCTCATCTCCAGCGCCCCGGCCCCCAGCCGCTCTCGCTCGGCGCGGTCACTGAGCAGGCGGCCGAGGGTGGTGGTGAACTCCGCCGCGTCGTCGACCAGGACGCCGGATCGGTCGTGTGCGATCGACTCCCTGGTGCCGCCGGCCGAGTGGTAGGCCACCGCGGGCGTGCGGTGCATGCCGGCCTCGCCGATCACCAAGCCCCAGCCCTCCTTGAGGGAGGGCAGCCCGGGCAGCCACGACTGCTCGTAGACCTCGTGCTTGCGGCGTTCGTCGACCTGGCCCTCGAAGACGACCGTGTCGCCGGCGCCGCGCGATGCGGCGTACTCGTGGAGCTCCGCTTCCCACCAACCGGAACCCACCACGTGCAGGCGCAGGTCCGGGTGTTCGTTGCGCAGGGCGAGCACGGCATCGATCGCGTGCTCGACCTGCTTGTGGGGCACCAGTCGGCCCACCACGGCGACCATCGGGTGGGCGGCCTTGCCGATGCCGACCGGGATCACCGGGTCGGTGCCGTTGTGGACGACGGCGATCCGTTCTCGGTCGACGCCGAGTTCTCGGAGCTCGTCGCGTGTCGCGCGTGAGACGGCGACGTACTGGCACGAGCGATACAGCCGTGGCGCGAGCGAGTGCTCGATCCACCAGCCGACCCGACCGGTCACGCCCGGATAGACCACGGGCCACTGCTCGCGGTGCACGTGGTGGACGAGCACGACAACGGGAGTGCGAGTCGCGGCCCGCGTGAAGAAGGGGAGCCCGTTCTGGACGTCGACCACCACGTCGACGCGTCCGAACTCGCGCCGCAGCAGCGCGGACACGCCCTCGCGATAGACCGTGAGCTTGGTGCCGCGACGGACGTAGCGCACGCCGTTGATGGTCTCTTCCGGCGGTGCGGCCGCGTGGGCGGCGCAGAGGATCGTCACCCGTGCGCCACGCTCGACGAGGCCCTCGGCCATCTTCTCGAGGTAGCGCTCGGCGCCGCCGCCCTCGGGGTTGTGGGTGTCGCGCCAGCTGAAGAAAGCGATGTGCCGGCCGGAGATCTCACTGGTGTCAGACATTGCCGGCACACGTTACTACCAGAGGGTAGGGTCTCCGCGTGCCGCGCCTGACTCGAACCGATCCGGCCCGCCGGTCCGGACGGACCTGGCGGGCCGATCTGCGTCGTTCGCTCTTCCTGTTCAACGAGTTCCGCTACGAGCAGCCCGATCCGGCGCGTTTCTACACGGCCCTGGCGCAGGACTCGGCGGCGCACGTCGGGGAGTACGCCGACCTGATGGGCGCCACCCTTCTCGATGTCGGCGGCGGTCCGGGCTACTTCCGAGACGCGTTCCGCGAAGCAGGTGCCACCTACTTCTCCCTGGACTCCGACGTCGGCGAGCTCGCCGGTGCCGGACACATCGGGGAGGGCACCGTCATCGGCAGCGGGATGGACCTTCCGTTCCGCGACGGGGCGGTCGACGTCTGCTACTCCTCCAACGTCCTCGAGCACGTGCCCGACCCGTGGCGGATGGCGAGCGAGATGGTGCGAGTCACCAGGCCGGGCGGGCTGACCTTCATCAGCTACACCACCTGGTACGGCCCCTGGGGCGGGCACGAGACGTCCCCGTGGCACTTCCTCGGCGGCAGACGCGCGCGTCGTCGCTACACCAAGAAGATGGGCCACGAGCCCAAGAACAAGTACGGCGAATCCCTGTTCGCGGTCACGGTCGCCGACGGACTCCGCTGGGCGCGTGAGCAGGACATCGCCGACGTGGTCCACCTGATCCCGCGCTACAACCCGTGGTGGAGCCGGTGGCTCCTGCGCGTGCCTCTCGTCCGAGAGGTGGTGACGTGGAACCTCGTCCTGGTCCTGCGCAAGAAGTGAGTGGGAGCAACACCAGGTTCGGCTGGCGGCTGTTCGCCGCCTGCCTGCTGATCACGGGTCTGTCCATGACCCAATCGGCCGGCCTGCTCGTGCCCGACACCAAGATGGACCTCGCCCTGGACCCCGCAGGGTTCCTGGGCCGCGCGCTGCACCTGTGGGACGCCCAGGCCGCCTTCGGCCAGCTCCAGAACCAGGCGTACGGCTACCTGTGGCCCATGGGGCCCTTCTTCGTCCTCGGGTCGCTCTTCGACCTGCCCGGATGGGTCGTGCAACGCCTCTGGATGGCCCTGGTCCTCTGCGTCGCCCTCGTCGGGTCCGCCAAGGTGACCCGTGCGCTCGGCGTCCGGTCGGACCTTGCATGCCTGGTCGCGGGCTTCGCCTTCGCCCTATCCCCGCGCATGCTGACGGTGGTCGGTCCCAGTTCCATCGAGGTCTGGCCGAGCGCGCTCGCCCCCTGGGTGCTGCTGCCGCTGGTGCTGGGTGCCGAGAAGGGCTCGCCGCGACTGGCGTCCGCCCGATCCGCGGTGGCGGTCGCCATGGTGGGTGGCGTCAACGCCGTCGCGACATTTGCCGTGATTCCACTCGGGGTGTTGTGGATCCTCACGCGCCAGGCGGGACCACGACGACGTGCCCTCATGGTGTGGTGGCCGGCGTTCGTCCTGCTCGGCACCCTGTGGTGGCTGATCCCGCTGTTCACGCTCGGCGCCTACAGCCCGCCGTTCCTCGACTTCATCGAGTCGGCATCCGTGACGACCTACCCGACGAACCTGTTCGACGCGTTGCGCGGCACGTCCAACTGGGTGGCCTACGTCGATCCCCAGTCCTTCGCGGGCGGTCAGCTGCTCAGCCAGTACCACTACATCCTCAACTCCGCGACCCTGATGGTGTGTGGTCTGGCCGGCCTGACGCTGCGCCGCAATCCGCACCGTCGCTTTTTGGTGCTGGGCGTCCTGACCGGACTGTTCGCGGTCACGATGGGCCACCTCGGCTCCGGGCAGGGGCTCTTCGCGCAGCCACTGAACTCCCTGCTCGACGGCGCGCTTGCCCCCTTGCGCAACGTCCACAAGTTCGACCCGATCATCCGTCTGCCACTCGTGGTGGGCCTCGCCTGGGCGCTCGAGGAGGGCCTGAGCCGACTGCGCACCCGCCGGACCGCGGGCGGCAGGGTCGCCGACGGCGTGGCCGCTCGCACGCTCATCGTCAGCATCGTGGCAGCCACGATGGTGATGTCCGTGCCCTTCGCGGTCGGCAACGTAGCCGCGAAATCAGGCTTCACAGGCGTCCCGGACTACTGGCAGCAGGCCGCGGACTGGCTGGGAGAGCACGACGAGCAAGGTGTCGCGCTGCTGGTTCCCGGCTCCGCGTTCGGGACATATGTCTGGGGTCAGCCGCACGACGAACCCATGCAGGCCATCGCGGAGTCACCGTGGGCCGTGCGCAACGCCGTGCCATTGGCGCCGGCGGGCAACATTCGCATGCTCAACGAGATCGAGCAGCGCCTCACCGAGGGGCACGGCGGCCGTGCCTTCACCGCATACCTGGCCCGGGCAGGAGTCACTCACCTGCTAGTGCGCAACGACCTGGTCCGGTCCGGCGTCACCGACCCGGTGCTGGTCCACCAGACGATCGACCAGTCACCGGGCCTCCGGCTCGTGTCCGAGTTCGGACCCGAGGTCGGCGGCGACCCCGAGGTCGCGGGCGACCTGGGTCGCGCGCTGATCAACGGTGGTTGGCAGAACGCCTACTCCACCCTGGAGATCTACGAGGTCGCCGACGCGGTCAACTTCGCCACGAGCACGGACTCGCCGACCACCGTCGTCGGGGGACCGGAGGACCTGCTGGACCTCGCGGACCTGGGTCTGATCGGGGCGGCACCGGCCGTGCTGGCGATCGACGCGCCCGACGGTCGACAGCCGGACGGTCCGCTCGTCCTCACCGACGGCCTCCGTCGGGTAGAACGACACTTCGCCCGGAGCTACGACGCGGTCTCGCAGACGCTGGTGCCGGGAGACCCCTACTCGGTGGACCGACAGCTTCGGGACTACCAGCTGCCGGGCCAGGCGTCCTGGGACGTGGAGGCGGAGTACGTCGGCGCGGACGCCGTGCGCGCCACGTCGTCGGGCTCGGAGCCGGGCGGCTTCGGAGGAGGCGGCCCGGGCGAGATGCCCTACGCCGCCATCGACGGCGACCCGGACTCCGCGTGGGTGTCGTCGCGATCATCCGGCGTGCCGCAGTCGTGGTGGGTCGACATCGGTGCGCCCGTCTCCGCGCGCCGGATCGCGGTCACCGTGGGACTCGGCACCGGCAACGAGCAGCTGCGCGTCAGGACCGAGGACTGGGAGAGCCCGGTGCTGGACTTCCAGGCGGGGGAGAGGCGCGTGATCGAGGGGCCGGGCACGGCGGAACGACTCTGGGTGGAGGACGTCTCCGGCACGCCCGGCAACCAGATCTCGATCGCCGAGGTCGAGGTGGACGACCTCACGGTTGAGCGCCGCCTGGTCCTGCCCGACCTGCCCGCGACCTGGGGGGACCCCGACGCCATCGCACTGCGACGGGTGGCCGACGCCCGGACCGGGTGCGCGACCGTCGACTCGTCGGTGCGCTGCCGGGCGCTCCTCCAGCGCACCGAGGAGGAGGCGGAGGCGTTCGCCCGTCGCTTCTCCCTCGCGGAGCCCCGAGCCATGGACCTGTCGATGCGTGTCGAGACCCGCGCCGGTGAGGCGCTGAACCAGCTGCTCCAGAGCGACCAGATCGTGTCGGTCCGGAGCTCGACCACGGCCATGGACGACCCGCGAGCCTCGGCCGTGGCGATGATCGATGGCGACTTCGGCACCACGTGGATCGCGCAGCCGGGAGACATCAGCCCGACCATCAGCTTCCGCTTCCTGAAGCCGGTGAACGTCCGCGGCCTGGCCCTCGGCGTCGAGCGCGGCACCGCGGCCCGCCGGCCGCAGTCGTTCGAGCTGAGCTGGCCGGGTGGCGAACGCAGGGTCGAGGTCGGCGACGACGGGACTCTGCGCTTCCCGGCGATCAGCACGAAGTCGTTCGATCTCAAGGTGATCGACGCCGAGCCCGCCACCGACCTCGACTTCGGCGGGAGCGCGTCCGACGTACCCGTGGGCATCAGTGAGCTCCGGCTCGTCGGCGCGCCGTTCCTCCCGGTCGCGCTCTCGGAGTTACGCCGCAAGCTGCCCTGCGGCGCCGGCCCCGACGTGACCGTCAACGACGAGGTCTACCGCACCACCGTGACGGCCAGCCCGGCCGGGCTGGCATCCGGCTCGGAGGCAGAGGCGACCGTGTGCGGCGCCAAGGACGTGCAGCTCCGGTCCGGCGTCAACGAGGTCGAGGTCGGTGTCTCTGACGCGTTCCGGGCGAACTCCGTGGTCCTGGGCGACGCGTCCGCGCAGGTCGCGTCCGCCCTCGGCACGCGGCTCGGGCAGGCGTCGCGGATGTTCGAGGGGACAGAGGAGAGCTACGTCGTCACGCGCGAGAACGTCAACGCCGGCTGGGATGCCGGGGGGAACGCCACCCCTCAGGTGTTCGACGGTTGGCGCCAGGGCTGGCTGGTCGACGACGCCAGTCCACTGACCGTGCGGTTCGGCCCGGAGCGACTCTTCCGGGCGGGACTGGTGCTCGGAGCCGGCGCGTGGGTGCTGCTGTTCGCGTCAGCGCTCCTACGGCGACGAGCCAGGGCGAGCCCGGCCCCGGTCGGCGAGGGCGCGGGCCGCGCGTGGGTTGCCACGGCAGCGCTCGTGGTCTTCGGTGCAGTCCTGGCGGGCTGGATCGGAGGGGCGTTGGCCCTGGTCACGGTCGGCGTGGTGGCCGTCGCGCACAGGCGGACCACGACTGTCGAGGGTTGGTGGCTCGCCGCGCTGCTGGTCCCTGCGGCCGTGCCGTTCCTCTTCAACCCCTGGACGCACACGCCTTGGGCCGGTGGCTTCTCGTGGCCGCCCTACGTCGTGCTGGCTGCGTGCTCCGCGGTGGCGGCCTGGGTCTTCCTCGACACGGCGAATCGCCGGCCCAGCCGCATGCCCGGCCGCTCCACGACCCAGTAGGCGACCTCGCTCACGAGCAGCGTGAGGACGACGGTGGCAGCCCAGATCCGCGGGAAGTCCCCGGTGAAGATCTGGTAGTCGCTCAGCTCGAGCAGCGCCGCCAGCACCAGGAGGTGCAGGCAGAACACGGCGTACGAGATGTGGCCCAGGTGCCGGACCAGGCGTGTTCCGGCGACCCGGCGGAAGACCCCCGTGGGTTCCGACCAGGCTCCGGCGGCGACGAGCAGCAGGCCGATGCCCGCATAACAGACGTGCTTGAACAGCGCCTCCGAGGAGGTGCCCGGTTCGAGCGACACCGGCCCGGCGAGGGGAGTCGCCGTCACGAGGAGCAGCCCCACGGCCGCGACCCAGCACACACCCGGCTGGGCACCCAGAGCGGCGATCCGTCGCCCCAGCGCCGTGGGTCGGCCAGCCTGCTGGAGCACGTGCTCGCGCGCCAGCCACAGGCCGGCGGCGAACCAGGTGAGGAAGCCGGGCAGCCAGAGCGTCGGTGACCACGCGCGTTCGTCGGCCAGCGCGGGAGCCGCCCAGAGGATCCAGACGACCGAGACGACGGGGAGGGCGAGCAGCACCCCGGTGGAGCGGCGCACGGAGAGCCCTCGGCCGCCCGTGGCGAACCACATGAGGATCGGCAGCACGACGTAGAACGCCACCTCGGCTGCCAGGCTCCACATCTGCGTGAGTCCGTACGGCAGCGAGCGGTCGAGATAGGTGTCCAGCATCGTCAGGGACATCAGCCACTCGCCGACACTGAGGCCCTCGTTGCCGGGCACGAAGGCCAGCGCCACTGCCGCGGCGACGACATAGATCGGCATGATGCGGAAGAAGCGCTTGGCGGCGTACGACCTGACGGCCGGCGCAGCACGCCCGAGCTCGGCGCGAGCCCAGAACGGCCTGGAGAGCAGGAACCCGGAGAGTACGAAGAAGATGGCCACGCCCAGGTCGAGGCGTGCGAGCACGGTGCCGACGGTGCCGTGGCGGAAGTACTCACCGGTCTGGAAGGCGACATGCGTCGTGAGCACGCCGATGGAACCGACCGCGCGCAGGACGTCCAGCCCCGCGAAGTCGGGACGCTCGTTGATGGTGTGCTGGTTCACAAGGGATCTCCAAGCTCCGCTGGTCCGACCTGGATCGCGTCGACACAGACAACCACGCCGGGATCGATGCCCGACATGTCCACGGTGTTGAACTCGCCCTCCACCCGGACGAAGAGATCGTTGAGGCCGGCCCGCAACGAGGTCCTGATGCTCTGGTCGTCGGCGGCCACGTCGACGGGCGTCGAGGCGCTGCTCAGGTAGGAGATCTTCAGCCACCACACGAAGTCGAAGGCCCGTCCCTGCAACGGGATGCTCACCCCCGCAGGTTGGTCGATCCGCCAGCCACAGTCCTTGACCGGTCCGGGAGCGGACTGGGTGCCGGGGCCGATCTCGGCTCGGTGGAGGTGCCCGTCCTCGTCCACCATCGCGAGGAGGTCACTGGACTCGGGAAAGGTCACCTTGCGGTCCATCAGCAGCGTCAGGCGGCTCAGGCGGTTGTCCGGCGCGAAGATCTGCGCGTAGACGGCATCGGGGACCTCCTGCTCGGTGAGCTCGACGTTGCCCAGTCGGTCCAGGTCCGCGGCCAACGTGTGCAGGTAGGCATCGCTGGCGTTGCGGGTGTGCCACACGTCGACGTACAGGAAGGAGCTGACCATGCCGCCGATCGCGATGACGGCCACCAGCCCGAGGGGCGCGAAACGCGAACGGACGAGTGCGGGCAGCCGGACCAGCGGCCGCGGTCGCGGCTCGGAGGACTCGGCGGCGCCGGGGATGTCCAGGAAGATCAGTCCCACGACGAGGGCGGCCACGCAGGCAGCATCGGTGAGGTAGCGGTACTCCAGCCCGATCACCGATCCGAACACCGGTCCGCGGCTGTTGACGAGCAGGGCCAGGCAGGCAGCCAGGAAACCGACGAGCAGGACGACCGCGCGCACAGTGCGGCGCCTGGTCACGAAGCCGACCACCAGGACGGCGACGATCACCAGCCAGGCGAGCACGGTGCCCCACAGGGGCGGATCGGCGAAGGAGTTCGGGGCGGGTTGGCTGTTCCAGTCCCATGGGCCGCCGACGACCGCCGTCCCGAAGGCCTTCAGGATCATCGTGCCGGCGATGCGTACCACGATCCCGGGCGTGGTCTCGGTGAACGGAGCCGTGACGTGGGTGACGTAGTAGGTGCCGTACGCGCCTCCGACCACCAGCCCTGCGACGACGGCGTGCCAGTAGCGACGCAGCACCATCCAGCTCCGCGCGAGCGGGCCGCCGCGGGCGAAGTAGGCGAGGGCCAGGAACCCGAGGACCGGCAGGATCAGGATGGCCTTCACATAGAAGAACAGTCCGTAGCCGACGGCGAGCACCGCCAGCGCCAGCCAGCCGATGCGTCGGCTCCGCAGGAAGCTGACCCAGCAACCCAGTGCGAGGAAGAACGCACCCTGGAGCGGCACCTGGTTGACGCCCGCCGTCCACCACATCATCACGGGCAGCGCCATGGCGGAGGTGAGATAGAGCGCCAGCGGGGCGAGCGACCCCCACCGGTTCCCGAAGACGGTGAGGAATGCCCACCACGCGCCGACCGCGGCCACGGCCTGGAGGAGCAGGATCAGGCCTGAGGCGACGAGCCAGTCGATGGGACCTGCCTCCGACACCAGCCAGGCCAGCACCCGGCCACCGGGCATCAGGTTGCCGTTGTACGGCAGCAGCAGGTAGCTCAGGTCGAAGTCGCTGGTGCGGGCGTCGAAGAGCAGCTTGTAGTCGTCGAGGTAGAACCAGCTGTTCAGGCTCGCCCAGGCGCGGAATCCGAGGTGCAGGACCACCATCGCGATGCCGACCTGGGTGACGCGCGAGGTGAGGCTCGGTCCGGCGCTCGTGGGGGGCGGTCCGGGCGGGGACGCAATGCCGTCCCTCTCGCCAGTCACAGGCGGAGATGATGCCACAGCGGGCCGGAGCGGCCACGCCGTTTCGACACGTCGGCAAGATGTTGGTCAACCCGGCCCAAACTCCTCCTACCTGCTGGTAGCCTGCCTCGACTTTACTGATTCCTGGGAGGGACCTCTTCGTGCGCAAGATCATTGGCTGGGTACTGCTCGGCTTGGGCGCGTTCTTGTTGGTGACGGGTCTTTTGACCACCGTGTGGGTGCCCGGGCAGGTTGAGCGGACGCCACTCGACGTCAACAGCACGACCCGTTTGAGCGGCGACGCCGACAAGCTCAACCCCGCTTCCGGAGAGACCGAGGCGATCGACGTCAAGGCCACCAGCATCACCCGGGCGGACTCGAAGCGCTCCGATGACGACGTGGTGGTCTTCGTGAACACCACCTGTCTCGTCATCGACGAGGGCGACGTCCCCGACTGTGTCGACGCGGACGACCCGCAGGCCCGACTGGTCAGCGCCACCTCCGACGTGTTCTCCACCGACCGGTACGACGCGCTCGCCGTCAACGGCAAGTACCTCCCCGCTGGTGCCGAGGAGAAGGAGGGCCTCGTCAACAAATGGCCCTTCGACACCGAGAAGAAGGACTACGACTACTGGGACGGCCTCGTCGGCGCCCCGGTGACGGCTGCCTACGACAGCACGGAGACCCTCGACGGCCTCGAGACCTACAAGTTCCACATCCTGCTGGACGAGACCCCGGCCGAAGTGGTCGAGGGCGTCCAGGGCACCTACAGCCAGGACAAGTACATCTGGGTCGAGCCGCGCACCGGCGCCATCGTCAACCAGACGCAGCACGAGACCCGCACCCTCGATGACGGCACCCTGGTGCTCGACCTGAACCTCGGGTTCACCGAGGACCAGGTTGCTTCCGGCATCAAGGACGCAAAGGACAACAAGTCGCAGATCGACCTGATCACCGGCACTGTGCCGCTGGTCGGATTCATCGGCGGC
>JBDSPC010000489.1:0-2659 GCA_039914485.1 Nocardioides sp. | reverse complement strand
GATGAGGGACCCGTCGCTCGGCTATGCGCGGACGTTCGTGCGGCAGGTCGAGGACACTCTCGGGCTCGCGCTCGAGCAGGGCGTGAAGATCGTGTCGAACGCCGGGGGACTGAACCCTGCCGGCCTCGCTGACAGGCTCGGTGAGGTCGCTGCCGGGCTCGGCCTGTCCCCGAAGATCGCCTACGTCCACGGCGACGACCTCCGCCCGCTCGGGCTGTGGGAGGGCGCGCTGACCGCGAACGCCTACCTCGGCGGGTTCGGCATCGCCTCCGCCCTGGACCGCGGCGCCGACATCGTCGTCACCGGCCGCGTCACCGACGCGTCGGTCGTCGTGGGTGCGGCGGTCGCGCACCACGGCTGGGGCGTTGATTCGTGCGACGAGCTGGCCGGCGCGGTCGTGGCCGGGCACGTGCTCGAGTGCGGGACCCAGGCGACCGGCGGCAACTTCTCGGGCTTCCGCCAGCTGTTCACCGCGGGCGTCGACCCGAGCCTGCCTCTGGGCTTCCCGCTCGCCGAGATCGCCGCCGACGGATCGTGCGTGATCACCAAGCACGACGGCACCGGTGGTGCCGTCACCGTCGACACGGTCACCGCGCAGCTGGTCTACGAGATCCAGACGACGCGCTACCTCGGGCCCGACGTCACCACGCACCTGGAAACCCTCTCGGTGGAACAGGCCGGTCCCGACCGGGTGTCGATCACCGGGGTGCGCGGCTCCCCGCCGCCGGAGCAGCTCAAGGTCTGCGTCAACGAGCTCGGTGGCTTCCGCAACAGCGTCGAGCTCGTGCTGACCGGTCTCGAGATCGAGGCGAAGGGCGACTGGGTGCGCTCGCAGCTCGACGCCGCCCTCGCCGCCCACCCGCCAGAGGAGGTCGTCTGGTCGCGGCTCGCCATGCCGGCCCCCGACGCCGACTCCGAGGAGGGCGCCTCCGCGATCCTGCGCTGCACGGTCAAGGACGTGGCGCCGGACCCGGTCGGCAAGGCGTTCACGTCGGCCGCCGTCGAGATTGCCCTCGGGTCCTACCCCGGCTTCACGATGACCGGCCCGCCCGGAGCGCCCACGCCCTTCGGGATCTATCGCCCGGAGTACGTCGACCGGTCGGTCGTCGAGCACACCGTCGTGCACGCAGACGGATCGGTGGAGGTGATCGGGAACCCCCCGCATTCCACTCTGCCAGCGGCCACCGACAGCGGCGCGCGGCCGTCGCCGTACCCCGCTCGATCCGACGTCCTCACGCGGCGGCTGCCGCTCGGCACGTTCGTGCATGCGCGGTCCGGGGACAAGGGCGGCGACGCGAACATCGGGCTCTGGGTGGCGCACGACGGACGCGACGACCTCTACCCCGCTCGCGTCGAGTGGCTGAGCAAGCTGATCACGCCGCGCCGGGTGCGCGAGCTGATCCCGGAGGCCGCGGACCTCGAGGTCGAGGTGTTCCTGCTGCCCAACCTCGGTGCGGTGAACGTGCTGATCCACGGGCTGCTCGGTGCTGGCGTGGCCGCGTCCACGCGGTTCGACCCGCAGGCCAAGGGGCTCGGCGAGTGGCTCCGCTCGCGGCGCGTGTCGATCGAGGACGCGTTGCTGTGAGCGGTTTCGCGACGGGCGCCAGCGCGCCCTCCTCAACCTCCGACAAAGAGGCGCTGCGGGAGACCGCGCGGGAGTTCGTACGCCGCGAGGTCGCGCCGCACCTGCAGGGCTGGGAGGACGCCGGGTCGATCCCGCGCGAGCTGCACGCGAAGGCCGGCGCGCAGGGGCTGCTCGGGGTCTCCTTCCCCGAATCCGTCGGTGGCGAGGGCGGCGACCTGGCCGACTCGGTCGCGCTGCAGGAGGCCTTCTTCGCGGCCGGTGCGTCGAGCGGGCTCATGGCCGGACTCTTCACCGGCGGCATCGCGCTGCCGCACATCGCGGCCTCCGGCAACACCGACCTGATCGACCGGTTCGTCCGGCCGACGCTCGCCGGCACCACGATCGGCGCACTCGCGATCACCGAGCCCGGTGGCGGGTCCGACGTCGCGGGCATCACCACGCGCGCCACCAGGGACGGCGACGTCTTCGTCGTCAACGGCGCGAAGACCTTCATCACCTCCGGCGTCCGCGCCGACTTCGTCACCACGGCCGTGCGCACCGGCGGTCCGGGTCACGCCGGGGTCAGCCTGCTCGTCGTCGAGAAGGGCACCCCAGGCTTCACGGTCGACCGGTCCCTGAAGAAGATGGGCTGGCACTGCTCCGACACCGCCGAGCTGTCGTACGTCGACGTGCGCGTCCCCGCCGCCAACCTGGTCGGCGCAGAGGGCGGCGGCTTCGCGCAGATCGCCCAGCAGTTCGTGGTCGAGCGGATCGCTCTCGCGGTCCACGCCTACGGCATCGCCGCCCGCTCATTGGCGCTGACTGCGGCGTACGCCAAGGAGCGCGAGACGTTCGGCAAGCCGCTGATCGCGAACCAGGTGGTGCGTCACAAGCTCGTCGAGATGCACCGGCAGGTCGAGGTCGCGCGTGCCTACACGCACGCCGTCGTCGCCAGGCATGTCGCGGGCGAGTCCGTGATCGCCGAGGCGGTGCTCGCGAAGCAGACGGCGGTCGAGGTGGCGACGTACGTCTGCGACCAGGCGGTGCAGCTGCACGGCGGCACCGGCTACATGCACGGCACCGAGGTCGAGCGGC
>JBDSPC010000465.1:0-3501 GCA_039914485.1 Nocardioides sp. | reverse complement strand
CTCCAGACAGCTTGACAACGCGCGAGCAGCACTGTTGTTGCCAGGTTCTGCCGTCAGGGTCCTTGCGAAGGGCGACGTTGTAATCCTCAACATCCGGGTAGTGCTAGTTCACGCGGTCCTTGAACTTGTAGTAGGCGCCGGCGAAGGGCAGGAACCACGGGGGACCGAAGTGTCCGGGGATGCGGCGGAACTCGAAGTCGCGCCAGATGTTGGCCTCGGGAACGCCGGACATGTACTCGGCCATCTGGCGCCCCATGAACGTAGCCATCTGCACTCCGTGTCCGGCGTACCCCATCGAGTAGTAGACCCCGTCGTGCTGCCCGGCCTTGACCATCCGGTCGAGCGTCATGTCGACCAGACCTCCCCAGCAGTAGTCGATCCTGGCGTCGGACAGCTGCGGGAAGACGTGCACCATGGCATCGCGGAGGATGTTGCCGCTCTTCTCGTCGGACTGCGGGTTGGACATCGCGAAACGTGCTCGGCCGCCGAAGAGCAGGCGGTTGTCCGGGGTGATGCGGAAGTAGTTCAGGAGGTTCTTGGAGTCCGAGGACACTCGTCGGGTGGGCAGCAGGTCGTCGCAGACGCTTTCGTCGAGCGGTTCGGTGGCGATGATGAAGCTGCCGACCGGTGCGATGCGGACCTGGTGCCAGCGGAACGGGCGGCGGGTGTAGGCGCCCGTCGCCAGGAGCACCTGGTTCGCTCGGATCCGTCCTCGAGGGGTCTCGAGCTCGTGGCCGGAGCCGACCTTGGTCTGCTTCAGCACCGGCGCGTGCTCGTGGATCGTCACGCCGGCGCGCTCCGCTGCGTCGCCGAGGCCCCGGATGTACTTCCCCACGTGGAGACTGGCGCTCTTCGAGTCGACCATTCCGCCGTGGAAGACGTCCGAGCCGATCTCGTCCCGCAGCTCCGCCTTCGGGACCAGCTGCAGGTCCCCTCCCAGCCGCGTGTTCAGCAGCTCGGCGGTCTTGGCGAACCCCTGGACGTGGGTCGGCTTGGAGGCGAGGATCAGCTTGCCGGGACGCGCGAAGTTGCAGTCGATGCCTTCATCCGTGACGAGCTGCTCGATCAGGTCGATCGCCTGGCCGTACGTGCGGTACAGCGACGCCGCCTTCTCGAACCCCATCTTGTCCACTGCGTCCCGGATGCCGATCGACATGCCGGTGGTCGCCATGCCGCCGTTGCGACCTGACGCACCGAACCCCACGGTGTCCTGCTCGAACAGGGCGACCTTCGCACCGCCACGAGCCAGGTGCAGCGCCGCCACGACACCGGTCAGCCCACCGCCGATGACCGCCACGTCGGTGTTCCCCTCCACGGTGGTGGTCGATCGCTCAGGGGCACCCTGGGGCGCGGTGTCGAGCCAGTAGGACGTGAACTTCATGTGGACTCCTCAGTCGAGGGTGGAAGGGCGGCGCTCGGCAGCGTAAAGAGGCTAGCCGAATCCTGAAGATTGTTGACAGTCAACGATGTTACTCGTATGGTCGACAATCGACAAGAGCCGCTGAGCGACCACCGGGAGAGCCTCATGGGATTCGACTTCACGCCGAAGTTCGTCACGTTCGACATGAACGGGACGCTGATCAAGTTCGCCATCAACGATGCGATCCGTGAGGTCCTGGGGGACCGACTGCCGGTCGAGATCGCGGATGACTACCTGCGGGCCTGCAAGGCCTACCGCATCGACGAGTGCACCGGCTCGTACAAGCCGTTCCACCAGATCGTCGCCGACTCGATGGAACGCGCTTCACGCAGGGTCGGCGTCGAGTTCCGTGCGTCCGATGCCCGGGCGGTCTACGAGATCGTCCCCACCTGGGGCCCGTACCCCGGTGTCACCGAGGCCCTCAACCGCCTGGCCGAGGCGGTACCGCTGGTGATCATCACGAACAGCGACACGGCACATGCTGAGCGCCTGTCGGAGAACCTCCAGGCGCCGTTCGACGTCGTCATCAGCGCCGAGCAGATGGGCATGTACAAGCCGCGCCTCGGCGCGTTCGAGTACATGTTCGACAAGCTCGGCGTGACATCCGACGAGCTCGTGCACGTCTCGGCGAGCCCGATGTACGACCTGCGACCGGCGGCTGTCATGGGCATTGAGAACAAGGTGTACGTCGACCGCGGTTTCGAGCACGACGAGCACTGGCTCGGCTACGAGCGGATCACCGACATCGCCGACCTGCCCGTCCTCTTCGGCTTGCCGCGTGCCTGAGGGAGCGGTGATGGACACCCCCTTCCAGTGGCACGAGCAACGCACGACCACCCCGGACGGCGTCCACCGCGTGCTGCGCGCCGCGATCCTCGAAGGGAGCGTGCCGCCGGGCGGTCAGTTGCGCGAGGCGCACATCGCGGCGGATCTCGGCATCAGCCGGTCGCCGCTGCGGGAAGCGCTGACCAGGCTGGAGGATGAGGGGCTGGTCGTGAAGGTCCCCTTCCGAGGGGCGTTCGTGGTGGAGGTGAGCGCTGTGGACGTCGCGGAGATCGCCTCGATCCGGCTCCGTGTCGAGCCTTACGCGGGCGAGCTCTCCATGGAGGCGCTGCGTGGTCAGCACCGGTCCCTCCTGATGCAGACCGTCGAGGACCTCGACAGAGCCACCAAGGACCACGACATCCCGACCAGCATCGATGCGCACCTGCGCTTCCACGCGCTCTACTACGACTTCTCGGGCCACAGCGTCCTGCAGAACCTCTGGAACGGGTGGGAGAGCAAGCTTCGTCTCTACCTCGCCGCCGACCATCGCTCCTACAGCAACGTGCACGACATCGCTCGCGAGCACGACGGGCTGGTCAAGCACGTGCTGGCGGGCGACGTCGAGGGGTTCCATCGCGAGATCGCCGGGCACTTCCCATCGGCGCTGCGCACCAGGACGGCCGCGGAAGGGGTTGAGGACCAATGAGCGAGATCCACCAGGAGTCCGGCTCGGCCTCACGCCGGCTCCGGGCCCTGGGTCTGGACCTCCCTGCGGTCGGTGCCGACTCGACGTACGTGAACCACCGGCGCGTCGACTCGAGCATCCACGTGGCCGGTCAGCTGCCCTACCGAGACGGACAACTCCTGGGACAGGGCATCCTGGGTCGCGACGTCGAGCTGGAGACGGGCCGTGACCTCGCCCGGCACGCCGTTCTGAACGCCCTCGCCGTCGCTGCCGACGCGGTGGAAGACCTGGACCGGGTGCGGATCGTGCAGATGCTGGTGTTCGTGGCCAGCACGCCCGAGTTCGGTCAGCAGTCGCAGGTCGCCGACGCGGCAAGTGAGCTCCTCGTCGACGTCCTCGGCGAGAACGGGCGGCACGCCCGCACCGCCATCGGGGTCGCGAGCCTGCCGCGCAACAGTCCCGTCGAGATCCAGATGGTCTGCACAGCCGTCCAGAAGATCCAGCCCCTCCGACCCCACCGAACTTGAGGAGTGCCACGTGCACCGACTTCAACGAACGCTCGATCGCCTGGTCGAGCGCGTGGACACCCCCTCCCCGAGCGTGCTGGCCGACGTCATGCAGCGCAACATCG
>JBDSPC010000463.1:0-6600 GCA_039914485.1 Nocardioides sp. | reverse complement strand
GGTGGGGGTCGCCGCGACGTCTGTGTTCAGACCGAGCGGGGCGTGCGGTGGATGGCGACGATCTTCGGCTCCGTCATGGCTTCCACCGCGAACGGGACGCCCTCGCGGCCGACTCCCGAGCGCTTGCTGCCGCCGAAGGGCATCGCGTCGATCCGGAAGTCGCCCGTGTCGTTGATCATCACGGCGCCGACGCGCAGTCGCTGGGCCACATCCAGCGCGGAGTCGAGGTCGCGCGTGAACACCCCCGCCTGCAGCCCGTACTCCAGGTCGTTCACCTCGGTCACGACGGCATCGACGGAGTCGAACGGCTCGATGGAGACCAGAGGACCGAAGACCTCCTCGGTGAGCACTTGGGCACCGACCGGCACTGACGTGAGCACCGTGGGCCAGTAGTAGGCGCCGTCGCGCTTCGCACCGGTGAGGGCCGCGGCTCCTCCTTCGACGGCCTCGTCGACCCAGCTCTCCACGCGCGCGGCGGAGGCCACGTCGATCAGGGGGCCGACGTCGGTGCGCTCGTCGGCCTTGCTGCCGACGACCAGCTCACTGGTGAGGTGGACGACGCGCTCGATCAGCTCGTCGAGCAGCTCGTGGGCGACGAAGACGCGCTGGACGGAGAGGCAGTTCTGGCCGGCGTTGCCGAACGCACCGTCAACGACCGCCCGGGCCGCACGTCGTACATCGGCATCGGGCAGCACCAGCACGGTGCCGTTGCCACCCAGCTCCATCACCGTCTTCTTGGCCCCGGCCGTGGCGGCGACGGCGTTGCCGGTGGCGTAGCCACCGGTGAACGAGACGAGGTCGACCCGGGGGTGGGCGACGAGCGCGGCGCCGACAGTCGCACCACGACCCGGGAGCACGGCGACGCGGTCCGCCGGAACGCCGGCCTCGAGCAGGAGCTCGATGAATGCGAGCGAGATCAGGGGAGTCTGCTCGGCGGGCTTGAGGACCACTCCGTTGCCGCCGACCAGCGCCGGCGCCACCTTGTGGGCGACCAAGTTGAGCGGGTCGTTGAAGGGCGTGATCGCGGCCACCACTCCCACCGGCTCGCGGGTGTACCAACCGAGGCGGTTCTCGCCGCGGGGCGTGTCGCCGAACGGGAGGGTCCGCCCCTCCAGGCGGTCCGCCTGCTCGGCGGAGAGGCGAACCGTCTCGATCGCCCGCCGTACCTCTGCGGCGGCTCCTCGGATGGTCTTGCAGCCCTCTTGTGAGATCAGCTGAGCGAAGTCGGCCTCGCGCTCCCGCAGAATTGCCGCAGCCCGGTGCAGAGCCTCGCGGCGCTGCCAGACCGGCCACGCGGGTCCGTCCAGCACGGCCTTCGCCACCGCGGACACCGCTTCGTCCACATCGCCGGCGGTGCAGTCGCCTGCGACGCCGACGAGCCGCCCGTCCTCGGGATCGTGCACCTCGAGGACGGCGGCCGGGGATCGCCAGTGGCCTGCCCAGAAGGCGCCGCCGGCGGGGGTGTTGAGGGGAGCGGGCTGGATCGTCATGCTCCAACTGTGACGTGAGAACTGCTTACCGTCAACTGCAAGTTGTTGACAACATACACAACGCATGGTCTGCTGGTACCCGCTGACCTAGTACCGGCGCCGGGCCGCCAGACCAAGGAGAGATCACATGAAGTTCACCCCGTACTGGCTCGACACCTCGTCCCCGGGACCGGACCGGTCCACCACCGAGGTGGGGGGCAAGGTGGACGTGGCCGTCGTAGGAGCTGGACTCACCGGCCTTTCGGCCGCCCTGCACCTGGCGCGCAAGGGCGCCCAGGTCGCGGTCCTGGAGCGCGACACCGTGGCGTTCGGGGCATCGGGGCGCAACGGCGGAATGGCGACGACCGGCCTGTCGATCGGGTTCCGGGACGCCATCGAGCGCTACGGCTTCGAGTCGGCCAGCGCGATGTTCCTCGCCTACAACGACGCGATCGACAGTGTCGAGAAGCTCGTCGGCGAGGAGGGCATCGATTGTGACTATGCCCGGTCCGGCAAGATGACCCTCGCCGCCAAGCCCGGACACTACGAGGGGCTACAGAAGACACATGACGTGCTGGCCGAGCGGCTCGGCTACGAGACGCAGATGGTGCCGAAGAGCGGGTTGCGCTCGGAGATCGCCGGCGACTTCTATCACGGTGCGATGGTCGACCCCAAGGGTGCCGGGCTGCACGTCGGCAAGTTCACGCGCGGTCTCGGGGAGTCTGCGGCACGCCTCGGCGCACAGATCCACGAGAAGGCGTCGGTGGAGCAGGTCCGGCGGCTGGGTGGGACCAAGCACGAGGTCGTGACGTCGAGGGGCACGCTCCGTGCCGACCAGGTCCTGGTGGCCACCAGCGGCTACACCAGCCGGCCCTTCCGCTGGCAACAGCTGAGGATCGCGCCGGTGGGCAGCTTCATCATCGTGACGGAGCCGCTGGGCAAAGAGGTCTGCGACCAGCTGATGCCGAACCGCCGGATGGCCTCGGACACCAAGAACCTTCTCTACTACTTCCGGATCACCCCCGACCACCGGCTGCTGTTCGGCGGCCGAGCACGGTTCGCGATGTCCAGCCCGGTGTCGGACGAGAAGAGCGGCCGGATCCTGCAGAAGGCGATGGTCTCGGTGTTCCCGCAGCTGGCAGACACGCGAGTCGACTACTGCTGGGGCGGCCTGGTCGACATGAGCATGGACCGCATGGTCCACGCCGGTGAGCACGACGGTCTCCACTACTCCCTGGGCTACTCGGGGCACGGCGTGCAGATGGCGACGTACATGGGCAAGCAGATGGCTGAATACATGAACGGTGCGCTGGACGCCAACCCCTGGCGTGACCTCACCTTCAAGCGGATCCCGGGTCACGTCGGCCCGCCCTGGTTCCTGCCGTTCGCGGGCGCCTACTACAGGGCGCTCGACGTCATCAAGTAGTGCCAAGTGGTCAAGCCCGGCCCAAGCAGTACCGCACCCGAGAGAGGAGCCCCGTGAACCCGGAACCGGCATCGGCGGGGACGATCCCGCGCGCCACCTTCGCGTCGCTCGTGACCGATCGGCTGCGAACGAACATCGTCGACGGCTCGCTGAAACCCGGCTCGCAGCTGAGCGAGATCGAGCTGGCGACGAGCTTCGGCGTCAGCCGGGGTCCGGTCCGCGAGGCGCTCCAGGGGCTGGTGCAGGAGGGGCTCCTGCTCAGCGAGCCGCACCGCGGGGTGTTCGTTCCGGTGCTCACCGGGGAGGACGTGCGCGACGTCTACGTCGCTCGCGAAGCACTGGAGTCGGCAGCCATCCGGGCGATCATGTCGAGCGCCACGACCGCCGTAGCCCACGATGCGTTGGACCGCCTCGTCACGCTGATGGCGAGGGCCGAGGCGGCGGGCGACTGGGCGAGCGTCGGCAACCTCGACCTGGAGTTCCACGTCGCCCTCGTCGATGCCAGCAGCAGCCAACGGCTGAGGCGCATGTTCACCACGGTCATCTCGGAGACCCGGCTCTGCCTGGGCGTCCTGACGGCGGACGACGCTCGTGACGACCTCGTGCAGGAGCACCGGCTCATCTGCGACGCAATGAAGGAGGGCGAGACCGAGCAGGCGCTCGCCGTCCTCAGGCGGCACTTCGACGACGCGGTCGTAACCCTGCTCAGGCGGCAAGCGCCGGTCGGCGCGCGACCCAGTGACAAGGTGGAGGCGATCTCATGACCAGGTTGACGAAGCAGACGGCTGTGCCCCCGTTGTCGCCCTGCGCCCGGGTCGAGCAGGACTTCCTCGGCGAGAAGACCATTCCGGCCGGGGCCTACTGGGGCGTGCACACAGCACGTGCCCTCGAGAACTTCACGGCCAGCGGAACGCCCGTCTCCGTCCACCCCACGCTGGTGGCGGGCCTCGGGTCAGTGAAGCTGGCCGCAGTCCGCGCGAACCACGAGCTAGGACTGATCGACTCCGGCCGGGCGAGCGTGATCGAGCGAGCCTGCCAAGACGTCAGGGAGGGGTTGCTCGACGACCAGTTCGTGGTCGACGTGCTTCAGGGCGGCGCCGGCACGTCGACGAACATGAACGCGAACGAGGTCATCGCGAACCGTGCGCTCGAGTTGCTCGGGCTTCCAGCAGGCAGCTACGACGAGATACATCCGCTCGACCACGTGAACCGCAGCCAGAGCACGAACGACGTCTACCCCACGGCGCTGAGGTTGGGCCTGCTGGCAGCTCTCGATGGCCTGTCCGCGTCGGTGCACACCCTCGCCGAGTCGTGTGAGGCCAAGTCCCGTCAGTTCGGGTCGGTGCCGAAGGTGGGACGCACCCAGCTGCAGGACGCCGTCCCCATGACCGTGGGCCAGGAGTTCGCCGCGTGGGCTGCCACCCTCGTCGAGGAGCAGGCGCGCATCGTGGACTCGCGCACGCTGCTGCGCGAGATCAACCTCGGGGCCACCGCGATCGGCACCGGGATCACGGCGTTGCCGGAGTATCACGAATCCGTGTGCCGGCACCTACGCGAGATCACCGGCCTGCCGATGACCGGCGCGTCCAACCTGGTCGAGGCCACGTCCGACACCGGGGTGTTCGTGCAGCTCTCCGGGGTGCTCAAGCGCACCGCTGTGAAGGTCTCCAAGATCTGCAACGACCTCCGGCTGCTCTCCTCCGGCCCGCAGGCAGGCCTCGGTGAGCTGCGCCTGCCGGCCCGGCAGGCCGGCTCCAGCATCATGCCGGGCAAGGTCAACCCGGTGATTCCAGAGATGGTGAACCAGGTGGCATTCAGCGTGATCGGGAACGACGTCACGGTGACCATGGCGGCTGAGGCGGGGCAACTGCAGCTCAACGCCTTCGAGCCCGTGATCGCTCACAACCTGCTTCAGGGCATCAGCTGGATGACCACGGCCTTCCGGACGCTGGCTGAGCTCTGCATCGCCGGTATCGAGGTCAACCTCGAGCACCTGCAGGCCTCCACTGCGCGGAGCGTCGGTATCGTCACGGCACTCACTCCGCATCTCGGGTACGCCGCCGCGGCGGACATCGCCAAGGCTGCTCTGGCCGGAGAAGGGATGGTCCGGGAGCTGGTTCTGGCAACCGGCCTGGTCGGCGCCGAACAGCTCGACGGGCTGCTCCATCCGGAGCGGCTGGCCGGTCTCCCAGTCACCGCGCCGGACGTCGGCTGACGACTCTGCGTGCCTCAGGCCGGCCAGGCCATGAGAAGGACGCCTACGACAGTTCCCGGCTCTCCAAGGCGTTCGTCACGCGCCTGACGGACCGTGCGGACTCGCGATCGGCGGCGCACCGGCCGACGTCGTCGAACCTGTTCGCGGCGCGTTCGTGCTCCGCACGATCGACGAGCCCGGACCGTCCTCGAGTGGGGGATAGGCGCTGAGGTTGGCGACCGGCACTGAGGCCCAGTGTCGCGTGGCTCGAGGGCAGCGGACTACCCATCGCCGGAGGGCTGGAGTGAGGGCCCACCCTGGGGGTGCTCAGGCCGCAGTCGGCGCCAGCCTTCGCGCCGAGGCCGCGACCTCAGCCTCGTGCTCGGTCAGGGGGCGTCAACAAGGTGACCAACGCTGTCTCGGAGATCCCTGGCGTCGACGACGTCGACGTGGACGTCTGCGACGGCACTCTCGAGGTCTACGGGCAGGTCGACCACGCCGCCATTCGTGCGGCTGTGGCGCAGGTCGGCAACGAGATCGCAATTGACGACTCGTCGTACTTGCTCTCTGTGAACTCCAACATGCCCTCGTGCTCACCCTCGCAGCCGAGGCCAGACTGCTTGGTGCGGCGAGGAGTTGAGATTGTGTCGACGGCGCCAGAGGTGGTCGTTTCCGGCCCGCCGAAAGTGTTCAGTTTTCGAGCGCCGCCGACAGATTCGAGCCGTGTCGCGTTTACGCCCCGAAAACCACAGCACAAGTCTCTGGGGGGCATATCCGAGCAAGAAGTGCGTGGTCCGCGGGACCGTCACAGTGCGTTCGTGCAGGTCAGCGCACAAATCCACGAAGATCGGCAACCTTCGGGCCGATGTAGTCAGGTCGCGCCGGATGTCCAGAGGGCTCAGGTTCAATCTCCACGAGGCGCCATCGGCGAGGCCGCATCGCCCGCGGACCGCCTGGCCAGCGCGAAAACAGCAGAAAAGCAGCACTTTGGAGTTGCAGATGGTCCGATTCGGGACGAACTTCCTCGAGATCGGCAGGTATCGTGATGACGCCAACGAACACGATCCAGAGCGTTGTCCCAGGTCAGACGGTGCGTGGGAGAGCAGTGCCGAGTTTCCCCGAGAGAACGACCTCCGCGGACCCGAACAGAGGGTCAGGGGTTCGAGTCCCCTCACCTCCACCATCACCGCAGGTCAGAGGCCATTTTCTCAGTCGAGGGAGTGGCCTCTGGTGGCATTTCGGCCCATTTCTGCTGCCCTCACCGTGGGTTCGAATCGATGGGTGTCTCTGCGGGTTGGCGCTGTCGTGGTTTCGAGGTCGGGGTACTGACTATCGAGAGGCATGGGCTCGGGACCGACGGTCCCGGCGGCAGGGAGCTGACGCTGGCTGCGTCCCGTGGAGTGGTGTAGATCGTCCGCGTGATTCTTTGCGGGAGGATCAGGTTATGCGCTCTGGACGTCGGGTGTCGTGGGCACCTCCTGGACCAGTGTCGTGTTGATGGCCAGGGCGGT